>CAKUYF010000006.1 GCA_934702115.1 uncultured Eubacteriales bacterium
CTATAAAATAATTTTTTGAATAAAATTTAATAATAAGTAAGCCACAAGGAGAGGTTTAAAATGAACTATGACGTAAGTAGAGAAACTTTAGCAGTTAAGGATTTAGTTTTTGAAGGATGTAAGGAAATACCCATAGATTTGGATTTTTCTTTGCCTGATTACTGTCCTGATATTCAACGGGTTTTAAAATGTAGGGTGAGTCCGGATATAACTTCGAGAAATATTTCCGGAGATAGGCTTAATATCGAAGGAACAGCTAAAATAAGAGTCATTTATTCCGATGCAGACAACAATAAAATTCGTTGTTGTGAAAATTCTATACCTTTTTCCTGTTCAATAGATATAAAGTCAACTCCCGAAAATGCAGTGGCAATTACTTCTTCAAGAATTGAGTATGTCAACTGTAGAGCGGTAAGTCAGAGAAAACTTGATATTCATGGGGCACTTTCAATATGTGCAAAAGTATATAATAAGAAAAATTTAGGAATATCATGTTCAGTCAGCGGTAAAGATATACAGCAAAAAGTTTCAGATATGAAAGTAAATAATCTGATTTCTATAGGTCAACAACAATTTTCAATAAGCGAAGTACTTGAAATACCTGATAATAAGACAGCTCCTGAAAGTATACTTCGTTCAGATGTATTCATCGTTGTTAAGGATTATAAAAATATGCCTAATAAGACGGTAATTAAAGGGGACGTAATAATAAGAATGCTATATTTGGACGATCTGTCTTCAGGTCATACTGAAACTCTTGAATACTCTATACCCTTGAGTCAAATAGTAGATGTACCGGGCGTAGAAGAGGGTTCGGCTTGTGTAATTGACGCTGGTGTTCTTAGCCATGATGAAGAAATAAGCTCAGCTAATAGCGAAAATTCTAATTTAATTTCAAGCGAGATAAAAGTTGTATTAACAGTTGCATCTTATAATGATAAAGAAATATCTCTTGTATCTGATGTTTACTCTACAGAATACGATCTGGATACTTTGAATGAACCTGTAAAGATTACTCAGTTAAATCAGGTTTTACAAGAAAACTTTACTCATAAAGATAGCATTAATGTTGGTGATATAAGTATATCTAAGATTATAGATGTTTGGAGTGATTCTCCAAGTGTTAAGTGCAGTGTATCAGATTCAGATGTTGAATTTAAAGGCAAAGTAAACGTATGTGTTTTAGTAAGCGATACGGATGAAAATCCTGTTTACGTAGAGAGAATGCTTGAGTTTTCACACTCTAAAAATATGGAAGAAATTCCAAAAGGACTGGTTTGTGAAAGTATGATTGTTCCAAGTTCGATATCTTATAGCGTATCGGGAGCTAATAACGTTGATATAAAAATTAATTTTGACATTTATGCGGCGTTATATTCTTGCCAAAGATACGATATGGTAACTGACGTTATGGGTGATGAGTCAAAAGCTATTGATAAAGATACGGCTTCTCTTACAGTTTATTATGCTTCTGAAGGAGAAAAAATATGGGATATTGCTCGTAAGTATCATACGTCTTTAAATATGATAAAGAATGAAAACGACCTTTTAGAGGATACATTAAAAAGTGATTGTATGCTTTTAATTCCTATGAAATAGGTAAATAAAATTCAGTAATAGGAGTATTTAATGCAAAACAATAATTTTCATATTTCAGGAGGAAAAAAAGTGGAAGAACGTAATATTTATCAAGATATATCTCAAAGGACTAACGGAGATATTTATATAGGTGTGGTAGGACCGGTTAGAACCGGCAAATCTACTTTTATAAAAAAGTTTATGGATACACTTGTAATACCCAATATTTCAAATCAAAGTCAAAAAGAAAGGGCAATAGACGAATTGCCTCAATCGGCAGCCGGTCGAACTATAATGACCACTGAACCTAAATTTATTCCTGAAGATGCCGTAGAAGTGAATATGGATAACTGTGCAAGCTTTAGGGCAAGAATGATAGATTGCGTGGGTTACATTATTCCAAGTGCTCTAGGTTATATAGAGGATGATTCCCCGCGAATGGTTATGACTCCTTGGTTTGAAGAAGAAATTCCATTCAATATGGCTGCAGAAATAGGAACTAAAAAGGTTATAACTGATCATTCCACGGTAGGTTTGGTAATTACAACAGATGGAAGTATAAGTGATATTGATAGAAGTGAATATGAAGAAGCAGAAGAAAGGGTTATAAATGAGCTTAAAGAAATAAATAAACCTTTTGTAGTACTTTTAAATAGTACTCATCCGTATTCTCAGCCTGTTAAGGATTTATCGGAAAAGCTTTCGGAGAAATATGGCGTACCGATTGTACCTGTAAATTGTAGCGAGATGGATGAAAATGAAATAAAACGCATTTTAGCGGAACTTCTTTTTGAGTTTCCTGTTAAAGAAATAAAAATTGACATCCCGCGTTGGTTAACACCTCTTGAAAAAGACCATTGGCTTCGTGCCTCAGTTTATTCTTGTATAAGTAATACTGCTAAAAATATCACTAAAATAAGTGAAATTCAAAAAATGATTGAAAGTCTTTTAGAATGTAGTTACATAGATTCTGCAGATATTTCTTCTATAGATTTAGGAAAAGGAAATGCAAGAGTTAATGTAATACTGGATCCGGGTCTATTTTATAAAGTACTTGGAGAAAAAACCGGTATTGAAATAGCTGATGAATGTTCACTTATGGACTGTATGATGGATCTAGCACACATGAGACAAAAGTATAGTAAAATTGCGGAAGCTTACGATGAAGTTAATGAGTCAGGATATGGTATAGTAATGCCTACTATGGAAGAACTGAGTCTTGACGAACCCGAAATTATAAAGCAAAATGGCAAATATGGTATAAGGCTTCGAGCTTCGGCCCCTTCGGTACACATGCTTAAAACTCAAATCACGACTGAAGTCACACCTATTGTCGGTTCCGAGCAGCAATCCGAAGAGCTTATAATGTATTTAATGAGAGAATTTGAGGAAAGCCCTTCAAAGATATGGGAGTCTAACATATTCGGCAAATCACTTCATGAGCTGGTGAACGAAGGATTACATAATAAGCTTTATCGGATGCCCCCGGAAGCGAGAAATAAGATAAAAGAGACAATAGAAAAAATAATTAACGAAGGTTGTAACGGTCTAATTTGTATAATTTTATAAAATTTCATCCCTCTAGGTTTAGAGGGATTACTTATTGATATTTTGTGTATATTTTATAAAAACGCTTGACTTTCTCTTTGTTTATGGTATTATAACATAAAATATAGTTTTAAGGAGGAATTCAAATGGCTAACAGTAGTAATAAGGAAAAATTTGAAGGGTTTATTAAAAAATTAAATGAGGTAGAGTTTAAACGTTTTGAAAATAATAAGGGCTACAGGGAGAATTTTAAATCCCTTATGATATCCATTACCCATGGAGTAGAAGTTATAAATGAATACAAGGACGATGAAGAATATAAAAAGGGTATTCCTGCCGACTGTGCTAGCAAAATAAATAAACAACGAGATAGATTATCACGTTGGTCACGGCAAAAGTTGCTTGCACTTGATGATTATGAAAAAATTGTTAATTTATTAGGAGATATAATAACAAACTTAAATAACATTAGTAATAAGTCTACTTTTGCTAAGAATATTGAAGAATATAAAAATATGTTCAATCAGATCTTAGACGTTAGAGGACAGCCTTTTTCATCATTTCGTCGAAATTTTTCATTATGTTTACAGAATGAATATTGGATGTCAGCAAAAGATGCCGTTTCATGCTTTGAAGATTATATGGAAACCGATACGGTCCGTGATTTTACAGACGTCGATGCAATGTTAAAAATTAAACCGAATGAATTAAAAGAAAAATTAATTGTTCCTGCTTCTGCCAAACTTGTAGAATACAACGTATCGAAGCGTGCTTGGCTGTATACGGAGGTTACGAGATATCTTAATAAGAAAAGTATTCAAGTTTCGAATTTGAGAAGTTGTCCTCTTTCTGATATAGATGTAGATAATTTCTACCATGATATGAAGCATTTTAAAGATATTATTAAAGAATATGACAGTAAAATGAATAAATCAACAGATGAATATGTTTTCAAGAACAAATTATATGAAGATCATCGGGATGTTTACAGTTGCTTTTGGTCAGCAATAAGTGAAGAATCGGGACTTTTTGATGAAATGGGAAGCAAATTCAAATTTGGGATTTTTCAAGATTATATAGTCAGAATTGTAAAGATTTATGATAAATACGCAACGGAAATACATGGAAAATTTGTAGGTAACGGAGTTAAAGATGAAGAACTCGACCTCAAGGTTTTATCCAGTCTTGTGGAAAAGCTAAATGAAGAAGGTAAGAAGTGTAGCTCAGAAACTATTAGGGATGAGGAGCGTTTTGAACTTCCGGGATTGTTTGAACTCAAGAAAGAAATGTTCAGAGAAATTTTTGGAATTTCAAATTCTTATTTCTTATTGATTTGTATCCCAAAGGAAGAAAAAAAATCATAGAGGACTGAGCAAAAATTTAGACCAGAATAATCTGGCTTTTAAATGACTGAATAGATTTCTGTATTAGATGCGGAAATCTATTTTTGCTTTGTAAAACATTTATTTAAATTGATAATAAAGTTAGAATTGACTTATCTCTTCTTCCTTGAGGTATTTCCATTTTCCAGGAGTTAGCATACCTAATTTTAAATTTCCTATTGCAATTCTTTTTAATCGCGAAACCTGTATACCGGTTTTTTCACACATTTTGCGAATTTGACGATTGATTCCTTCTTTTATTGAAATTTTAAGTACAGCTCTTCCAGGTTCTTTAGCTATAACTTCAATTCTTGCAGGTTCAATTTGTTTACGATCAATACTTGTTATAGAACATAAATGGTTTAATTGATCCTCTGTAATTGTAGGTTTAACTGTAACTCTGTAAGTTTTCCATATATTTTTAGAAGGGTGAATAACTCGATTAGCGAAATCCCCATCGTTAGTCATTAATAAAAGGCCTTCTGAATCTTTATCTAAACGTCCAACCGGAAATATGCGTGCAGGTATATCTTTGACAAGTTGTGCTACGCATTTTCTTCCGTGTTCGTCATGAAGAGTGGTTATAAATCCTCTGGGCTTGTAAAGCATAATATAGAATTTATCTATTTTGGTAAGTTCTATTTTTTTATCCTCTAAAGTTACAATATCTTTTTTTAATGATACTTTTGCTCCTAAAGAAGCAACTTTACCGTTTATTTTAACTTTCCCTTCTGAAATAAGAGTTTGACATTTTCTTCTTGAATCAACGCCGCAGCTGGCCATGTATTTTTGAAGGACTATTTTTTCGTTTTCTTTCATGTTTTAAATTTTACTCCTTTTTAATTACTTCCCGAAAAATTTTGAAAAAAAATTTACTATACTTTTAAAAAATCCAGGTTTTTCTATTTTATTTTCTTTTACTTCTTCTAGTGCCACAACATTATTTTCACCTATAATTATATCATTTAAATAGTATACCACTTTTCCTATTATTTGTCCTTTTTCTATAGGAGCACAGTGTACAGTAGGGATTTCTACTTTTCGCTTTATTGACGTTTCCTGACCTGATTTTAGTCCTACTGAAAAATCAGTTAATGATCCAATGGGAATTTCTTCTTTCGTACCGTTTTCTACTTTTAAAGAAGATATGAAGTTTTTATCGTCAAAATTTTTTATTACTGTATTTTCAAATCCGTAATTATAAAGAGAGATATGATCATCCCAGTCATTAGGAGCATTAAGGGTAACGCATACCAGTCTGACTCCATTTTTTTGTGCACAGGAAACTAAACATCTTCCGGCAAGTTTTGTAAAGCCTGTTTTTATACCTATACAGTATTCATAAAGGCGTAGTAGTTTATTATGGTTTTTTATATTTACAGTTTTGGATGGATTTATAAATTTTACTTGCATACTCTTTTGTGAAACTATTTTTGCAAATGCTTCATTTTCCATAGCGTATGCTCCTAAAACAGCCATATCATAAGCGGTGGAATGATGATTGTCTTTATCAAGTCCTGAAGGAGTAGAAAATTTCGTATCTTTCATTCCGATTAGTCTAGATTTTTCATTCATTAAATTTATAAATTCTTTAGTTTCGCCTGAAACTGCAATAGCAGCGGCATTTGCGGCATCATTTCCGGAACAAAGTAACATTCCTTTTGCTAGAGCTTCTAAGGTTACTATATCTCCTTGCATTAATCCCATGGAAGTTCCTTCGACTTGTATCATTTCTCGGGTTATTTCTACTTCTTTATTTCCGTGAGCTGCTGCATGTTCAAGTGCAAGTAAAGACGTCATGATTTTAGTTGTACTTGCCATAGGAAGGGGCTCAAACTCGTTTTTACTCCACACTGTGGCTCCGGAATCTGCACAGATAAGTATTGCTGACTTGGCAGAGACATCTAACCCTTTGACATTCAAAGTAAACGTACAAAACCAAAATAAAGAAAATATCCCTAAAAACACCTTTTTATATTTTAATTTGTTTGTGGTATATAAGCATTTCATAATTTAAATTTTGCGGTAAAAGGTCCGCCTAGTCCCTTCTTTCAAAAGATTATTTTTATAAATACTATGCACTTACTTACAAAAAAAGGATAAAAATTAGAAACTAATTTTTAATTTATGAATTAATTATGTTTTTTTGTCAATAATGAGGTTATGAATTTGGAAGTTATAGGGAGAGGGGACTATCCTATTATGCAGTATAATAAAGTTAAAATTTGTGGAATGAATACTTCTAATTTAAGTCTTTTAACTGAAAAAGAGAAATCTAACCTTTTAATTCTTGCTAAAAATGGTGATGAGATTGCACGAGAAAAGCTTATAAATGGTAATTTAAGACTAGTATTAAGTATTGTTCATCGTTTTACGGGACGTGGAGAAGCGCTTGATGACCTTTTTCAAGTAGGATGTATAGGGCTTATAAAATCAATAGATAATTTTGATGTATCTCAGAATGTAAGATTTTCTACTTATGCCGTTCCTATGATTATAGGTGAAATTCGGCGATATTTAAGAGATAATAATTCGGTAAGAGTCAGTAGGTCTTTGAGAGATATGGCATATAGAGCTATGCAGGTTAAAGAACAGCTTATGAGTTCTAAAAATCAAGAACCTACTATAGAAGAAATTGCTAAGGAAATGGAAGTACCAAAAGAAGCGGTAGTTCTTTCGTTGGAAGCTGTTGTTGAGCCTATTTCTTTGAATGAACCAATTTTTTCGGACAGTAATGGTGATGTGGTATACGTTATGGATCAGGTGGGGGACAACAATGATGATACAAATTGGCTTGAAGAAATAGGAATGAAACAAGCTATTAAAAATTTGAATGAACGCGAGAGAAGTATTCTGGGGTTAAGGTTTTTAAAAGGTAAAACACAAATGCAAGTGGCAGAGAAAATAGGTATTAGTCAAGCTCAAGTATCTAGATTGGAAAAAAGCGCTATGGCTAAGATTAAAGAATAAGAATACTTAAAACTGCAAATTTAAAAGCACTACTAGGTTATTTTAAATACCAAATAGTGCTTTAATAAAAGTATTTTAAAAGTTAATTCAATATAATGTTTAGTTTACTGTTAATCAATTAATTCCTTAATTCCACGGGCAGTTTTTCTCACCATTGTTCTGTATAGACCGTCATTGCATCCAGGGAAATTATCTTTAACAAAATCTCCAGCTTGCTCGCAAGCATACCCCCAAGTGGAATCTCTTTTTTGGTATTCATTTTTAACATCCCACGAAAATTTTCCTAATGCAGCCATCATAGCGAGAAGGATACCTACATCCGCAACAGTACGGACAACACCTCTTCCACCGGAAGCTTCTAAAATACTTGAATCCTCGTTAAACATACTCTTATTTACTCCTTTATTATACATTTTACAGTTAGATATTGAATTTTAAGAGTTGAAATCAAAAAATAAAAACGTTGGCACCTTCCTATTTTCCCAGGCCGTTACCAACCAAGTATCTTCGGCATTGCTCAGCTTAACTACCGTGTTCGGTATGGGAACGGGTGTACCCTGAGCATCATCAGCACCAACATTATGTTACATAGTTTACTCTAGTTTTTATGGTTTGTCAACTCTTTTTTGGATTATCTGCTTTTTCTATAATTATATTTTGAAATTATTTTACTAATTATATAAATTACATAATTGAGCTTATTTATTCAATAATAGTTTTGAATATAATAGTAGAATAAGGTAAAATAGTAAGGACTCACAAATTTTTTAAAAATGAAATTCATATTTTAGATTTTGAGAGTTGAATTTTATACTTATTCAATTTAATTTTTAAAATTATTTATCTATTTCAATTAGGTATATATAAATAAGTACAGAATAACTGTTAGATAGTAAATAGTTACATTAAAAATGTCTTTGAAATTTTATTTTTATGCTAAGTTTTGTGAGTAAATATTTACTTAAAGTTGAAAATGTTGAAATCTTTGTGGAAAATGAGGAAAACTTTTCTCAAAAGTAAAGAAAAATTGCCTTTATAAATGGCTATTTACTTAGATTTTAATCTAAATTTGAATTTAAACAGAAAAATGTTGAAAGAAGAGGTATAAACTGTGGAAAGAAAAAATCAAATAAAAAATGTGTTAAACTTTTGCAAAGTTTCTGAAAAAGCTAACCTACCTTATAGAGCTACTGAGGGATCTGCCGGTATGGATTTATGCGCATGCACTGAAAATGAAGTTACTTTAAATCCTGGCGAACGTGCGTTCATTCCTTGCGGTATAGCTATGAGCTTACCAAGTAAGGAATATGTGGCGTTGGTTTTTGCAAGAAGTGGATTAAGTATAAAACATGGGATTACTTTGTCAAACGGCGTTGGCGTTATTGATAGTGATTATAGAGGGGAAATAGGGGTAGGACTTTGTAACCTCAGTGAAAATTCTTATACTATAAAACCGGGAGACAGAATTGCTCAACTTCTGATTATGAAAGTTGAAAGTTTACCTATTAAGGAAGTAACTTCTCTGGATGACACGGTCAGGGGCTCTAAGGGATTTGGTTCCACGGGTAAATAATTAATTTTTATCACTTTAGTTTATAGTTTAGTTTTGTGTGGTATAATAAAAAATAATGTAAATCATATAAATGAAATAGAATATTTATTAAATGTGTAGCCGGGAGGGCAAATAAAAATGTTTTCAAAAGAAATAGGAATAGATTTGGGTACTGCAAACACTTTAGTTTTCATGAAAGGTAAAGGAATAGTAAAAAGAGAAGCTTCTGTAGTAGCTGTTGACACTAAAAATGATTCCATTCTGGCTGTTGGAGAAAAGGCGAAAGAAATGATAGGACGTACGCCTGGCTCTATTGTTGCTGTAAGGCCGCTTAAAGATGGAGTTATAGCAGATTTTGATATTACAGCTGTTATGCTTAAATACTTTATTTCTCAAACTACTAAAAGCATGTTTTTTAGTAAACCTCGTGTTGTAATTTGTATTCCTTCAGGGGTAACAGAAGTAGAAAGAAGGGCAGTAGAGGATGCTGCAAAGCAAGCAGGAGTTGGTGTAGTTGAGCTCATTGAAGAGCCTATGGCAGCAGCTTTAGGTGCAGGACTGCCTGTAATGGGTCCTACAGGATGTATGGTAGTAGATATTGGAGGAGGAACCTCAGAAGTAGCAGTTATTGCTTTAGGAGATATAGTAACTTCAACTTCCCAAAGAGTAGCAGGGGATAAATTTGATGAGGCTATTATTTCATACATAAAAAGAAAATATAACCTTTTAATAGGTGAACGCACAGCAGAGACTTTAAAAATAGAAATTGGTTCAGCTGTACCTTATGAAGGGGAAGGAGAAATGTCAGTTAAAGGAAGAGACCTTTTAGACGGTTTTCCGAAAAGTGTAGTTATTTCTGCTAAAGAAGTACGCGAAGCTTTATGGGATCCTCTTAGATTTATAGTAGAAGCAGTTAAGAATACACTTGAAAATACGCCACCTGAACTCTCAGCTGATATTATGGACAATGGTATGGTTCTGACAGGGGGAGGTGCATTGATAAGGGGAATAGATTCTTTAATACAGCAGGCTACTAATATGCCTGTTACCATTGCAGAAAATCCACTTGACTGTGTAGCAGAAGGTTCAGGAAAATGTTTAGAAATGCCGAGATCCTGGAGACATCTAAGATCAAAACGTTTGAGATAATTATAAAATTAATGAAAAAATTATATTAGCAGTATAATAAACAGTGAGGTAAGGCTTTGAAAAAAATTTTTAAAAGTTTTGCTTTTAAGATGATAGCTTTTTTGACGTCCGCTATTTTGGTTCTTGCGTTTTATACTTTTTTTAAGCCGAATAATAATATTTTTTCAAGTATATTGAGTTATAGTACAAGACCTTTTCAAAAAGGATTTTGGTACGTATCAAATGCTATTTCGGATTTTACTTATCAATTTAAAGAAAAAGAGGATTTTCAAAAAGAAATAGAATCTTTAAAAAGTGAAATAAATGAATTAAGAGATAAAATAGTAGACTATAATGAAATTAAAAGAGAAAATGCTAAATTTGCTAAGTACTATAACTTTAAGCGTGAAAATAACAGCTTACAGTTTGTGCCTGCTTCTGTTATAGGTATGGATTCAATGGAACTTTTCGGTAGTTTCACTATTGATAAAGGCAGTGATTCAGGAATATCTTGTAATGATATTGTTATAACAGAGAATGGGGTAATAGGATGTGTTTACGCTGTGAATGCAGCTTGCTCAAAAGTAAGGAGTATACTTTCACCCGATATAAAAATAGGAGCTTTAGATACGGAAAGCAATGAAAGTGGAGTTATAAGCGGATTTCCTGAAATAAAAAACGAAAATCTAACGCGTATGATTTTTATTCCGGCACAAAGTAATATGAAAGCCGGAGATACTGTTGCCACAACGGGGCTTAGCGGAATGTATCCTAAAAATCTTAAAATTGGAAAAGTTAAAAAAATAGACTATGATAGCCATGAATGTTCCTATTATGCTGTTATTGAACCGTTCGAGAATTTGAAATATATAAGAGATGTATTCGTTATAACTGATTTTGAGGGTAAAGGTCTTATAAGTAATAGAGATTGTTAACATACAGAATCTAAAAATTAAATGATATAAAAATAAGGTGAACCGTGAGAATAGCTTATAAATTCTTGAGATATGCCGTTTACATTTTGGAAGTTTATTTTTTATATTCACTTCAACAAACTCCAAATTTTAGTTTTAGTATTTTTGGAGTCAGACCGCTATGTTTAATAGCAGGTTTTGTATCTATTATATTTTATGAAAATAGATTTGTAAGTTTAGGATTTGGAATTTGGATAGGTTTATTAATTGATTTAGCTATGGGGAATATTTTAGGATGTCATGCCTTAATACTGGGTTTTCTGGGATATCTGATTAATATTGTTTTTGAACGTTTTATAAGAGCAAATTTAATGAGTGCTATATTTATTTCGGGATTTTTGGCATTTATAGTTACTTTTATAAATTCCTTTATGTGCCAAGCTTTATATGGTTCAGTAAATACTTCGAACATTTTGATCCATAACTATATACCTATCGTTATATACACTGCAATTATAACTTTACCTATATATCTGTTTAACCGTACAGTTTTTTATTTGACAGGAGAATTTAAAAATGAGATATTCAAGCGGTAAAAGCGTAGATATTAAAAGGTATTTATTTTTGATGATAGGTATAGGAATAGTGTTTTTAGTCTTTATCGCCCGCCTGGTAGACTGGCAAGTCATAAATTATGAATATTACAGAGTTCGTGCAAACAGTAGTAATACTTATTTTGTAAATACTGATCCTGTGCGTGGAGAGATCGTTGACTCTGATGGAATTGGACTTGCAGTTAATGATACAGGATTCAAGGTAGTAGTTGATAGATTACTTGTAAGTAAAGATAAAGAAAATAATTTACTATTAGAGTCAGTAAAATTACTTGAAAAGCTCGGCAATTCTTGGATTGATATTTTGCCAATAGGAATAAAGAATAAAAAGTATTATTTTTTAGAAGATAAAGAAAGCCAAATAGTATCACTTAAAAAAACTTTTAATTTACCTGAAAAAGCTTCTGCCGAAGAATGTATTAAGGCGATGAGCGAACGATATAACCTTGGAGACTCTTTTTCTCTTGAAGACACACGTGTGCTTTGCAGTGTAAAATATAATATGGAAAAAAATGGGGTTCTTTATTATAAATCTACTCCTTACGTTTTAGCGGATAATGTAAATAAAGAGTCTGTAGTTATATTGCTTGAAAAATCCGAATATCTGAAAGGGATAAGAGTACAAGCAACAATTACACGAAAATATATAAACGGAGAAATTGCACCGCATATAGTTGGTTATACAGGTTTTATGTCAAGTGAAGAGTATGAAAAAAAAAAAGATACTTACCCTATGGATGCTATTATCGGTAAAGCGGGAATTGAAAGTACTTTTGAGGATTACCTTCGTGGAAAAGGAGGTAAAAGGATGGTACAAATGTCAAGGAGCGGAGAAGTAATAAACGTTTCGGAGAAAGAAGCGGCGATTTCAGGGAATACTGTATTTCTTACTTTATCTTCTAAGCTTCAAGAAGTTGCAAATAAGTCTCTTCAGAGAAATATTGAACATGTTAAGAGGATGGGTATTAGGGACTGTGAATCAGGTGGAGTAGTAGTTTTAAATGTAAATGATTTTTCTGTTCTTGCTGCTGCTACTTATCCGAGTTATGATCTTACTAAATTTATGGAAGATAAATCATACTATTTAGAACTTGCTAAAGATAAAAAAATTCCTCTGTTAAATAGAGCTTTTTCAGGAGCTTATCCTCCCGGCTCAATATATAAACCATTGGTTGCATGTGCAGCTCTTCAGGAAGGGAAAGTAACGCCTGACGAAACTATTTTTTGTGGTGGTGGATACAATTATTATCCTGGATATAGGCTTGGATGTATGGGTGTGCATCGAAATGCTAAACTTTTGACTGCTTTGGCTAAATCCTGTAATGTTTATTTTGCAGAGCTGGGAAGGAGATTAGGTGCTGAGTGCTTAGCATCATGGGCACGTAAGTTTGGTATAGGGGTCAAAACAGGGGTAGAGCTTGGAGAAAGTAGTGGTGTACTTGCAGGGCCGGAGCATTCTAAAAAAGTAGGATCTAAATGGTATGAGTCTGGTTCCTCACAAGCTGCAATAGGTCAATCTGATAATATGTTCACGCCTCTTCAGTTGGCTGCATACACTGCTACAATAGCTAACGGAGGAAATAGATATAAAACTCACTTGGTTAGTAAAATTACAGATTATAGTCGTACAAATATAATAAAAGAATTTGGTGCAGAGCTTGTAGAGGCTACCGGAGTATCTAAAGAGAATTTAGACGCAGTTAAAAAAGGTATGAGAGAAGTTGCACTTTCAGGAACAGCCGGAGATTTTGCAAGATATCCGATCGCCATAGCGGCTAAAACCGGTACGGCTCAAAATGCAGGATCTGACCATACTACGTTTATATGCTTCGCACCGTATGAGAAACCTGAAATAGCTATAGCGGTAGTTATTGCACATGGTGTATCTGGAATGGCATCTAAAAACGTAGCACGTGATATTATGAATGCTTACTTTAACATACAAAATTAATTTTATATTATGATTTAAAATTAAAAATTGACATTTTTTTGAAAATATTATAAAATGAATTATAATAGTGTAAGAATTTTTATTAATACTTAGATAATTCTACGCAGTACATTATAATTAAGACTTCGAATCAATTAAGTAAGATTTTGAACTAATAAAAATGGTAAGCTATAGGATTGTCTGATTGAATTAGAATCATTTTTAGGAGGAAGTTTAATGAACATTGCCCTTATTGCTCAAGATGCAAAAAAAGAATTAATGGTTAGATTTTGTATAGCGTATTGTGGTGTTTTAAGTAGGCATAGGTTGTGTGCTACAGCATCGACAGGGAAGTTGGTTTCAGAAGCTACAGGACTTATGGTTAATACGTTTTTAAGCTCTTCACAAGGTGGATGCCAACAGATATCGTCTAGAGTTTCTTGCGGTGAAATTGACATGGTTATATTTTTCAGAGACGCCGGTCATCCGGAGCTTATGGGAAGATGGGAAGAAGATCTTTTAAGATTATGTGATTTACATATAATTCCATTAGCAACTAATATTGCGTCTGCAGAGATTTTAATTCATGGCTTGGAACGTGGAGATCTCGATTGGAGAAAAGTAGGTCGTCCAATAATTTAGTTAAAAAACAAATAAGTTGTAATTATAAAGAGTCTCTACAAATATTATTAGAGTTGATAGAGAGCTCTTTTTTGTTATTTTCATGTAAATAATAATTTTTTATGAATAGGAGAAATAAATAATGCGTTTAATTGCTAGTAGAGTACGTGGTATGAAAGATTTATTGCCTCAGGAAAGTGAAAAATGGGATACTATATGTGAAACCATAAAATCAGAAGCACGGCTTTATGGATTTAAGTTCATTAGAACTCCTGTTTTAGAGCATACAGAGCTTTTTGAAAGATCAGCAGGAGATGGTTCTGATATAGTGAATAAGGAGATGTATACTTTTACTGATAAAGGTGGTAGGTCAGTAACTTTAAGACCGGAAGGAACAGCGGGAGTAATGAGGGCAGTTTTAGAAAACGGACTTCATAATCAAACTCTACCTTTAAAGCTTATGTATAATTCATCTTGTTATAGGTACGAAAAGCCTCAAATTGGACGGTACAGAGAATTTTTTCAATTTGGTCTTGAAGTTTTTGGTTCGGATTCGCCCTTAGCGGAGGTTGAGCTTATATGTCTCGCGGATTCTATTTTAAAACGAATTGGAATTAAAGATGTAAATTTAGAAATAAATTCTATAGGGTGCTTGGAATGTAGAAAAAACTACGTGAAAGCTATAAAGGATTATTTTTCAGAAAGAGAAAAAAGTTTATGTGAAACTTGTAAAACAAGGCTGGAAAATAACACCTTAAGGATTTTAGATTGCAAAGACCCAAGTTGTAAAGAAATAGTAAGCAATGCTCCAAGCGTGAGGGATTATCTTTGTGAAGAATGTAAGGATCACTTTGAATATATTCAAGACTCTCTAAAATCATTAGGAATAGATTATAAATTAAATCCCAGAATCGTTAGAGGTTTGGACTATTATTCACGCACTGTATTTGAATTTTCCGCTGATATAGACGGTAATTCAGTGGTTATATGTGGCGGTGGGCGATATGATAAACTGTCTGAAACATTTGGAGGACCTGCTATGCCGGCGTTAGGATTAGGCATAGGTATGGAAAGAATTTTTATGGTAATTGAGCATCAAAAAATCAATTTTGTTTGTAATGATTCGCCGGAAGTATATATAGCTACTGCGGATGATATATCAAGGCTCTATGCTTTAAAACTTTGCGAATTGTTAAGAAAAGCTTCTATTTTCGCAGAGTCAGATTTATTGAAAAGAAGTTTAAAATCTCAATTAAAGTATGCAGATAAAGTGGGGGCGAATTATACAATATTTTTAGGTCAAGAAGAACTCGAAAAAGGTAAAGCTAAAATAAGAGAAATGAATACTAAAAAAGAGTATGTTATTTCTATTGACGATAGATTTATGGATGACTTTCTTTCGGTTCAGTTTAAAAAGTTCGAATTTTAAAATTATATACGGTCTAAGTAGTCACATATTTCAAGCAATTGATTTTTATTAGTCGTTGTAAAAGCTTGTTTACGCAGTTCTGCAGCATCTGGAAATCCTTTTAAATATGCTGCCATGTGTTTACGAGCTTCTTTTATGCCTACTTTTTCTCCTTTATATTCACATATTTTATTTATATGCAGACGCATTACTCTTGATTTTTCTTTAAATGAGATTTTAGTATTCCATTTTTCATTTTTGTACCAACTATTTATTTGAGAGAATATCCAAGGGTTTCCCATAGCGGCACGTCCTATTGCAATCATATCACAATTTGTTGCTGAAATCATATTCTCTGCGGATTCTACTGATACGATATCTCCGTTACCAATTACAGGTATTTTTACTGAGTCTTTGACGCTTTTTATAACTTCTAAATTACATATTCCTGAGTAACCTTGCTCTTTGGTGCGACCGTGGACAGTAATAGCATCACAACCTGCTTGTTCGCAAATTTTTGCTACTTCCGAAGCGTTTATGCTTTTGGAATCCCATCCAGATCTTATTTTTACTGTTACCGGTAAATTACACGCTTGTTTTACTGCGTATACAATTTCTCCGCAAATTTCTGGAGTTTTCATAAGTGCGGATCCTGATTTTTCTTTGACTATTTTGGTTGCAGGACATCCCATATTAATATCAATAATATCGGGTAGAAAATCAGAAATAAGTTTTACTGCTTCATAGAAGTCTTTTGGATTATTTCCGAAAAGCTGAAGCGCAAATGGACGATCTTTTATACTGTGATCTATCAAAGAAAATGTTTTTTTGCTTTCGTATATTAGTCCTTTTACGCTTACCATTTCGCTGGTAAACAGCGATGCACCGAAGTCAGCACATATTTCTCTAAATGATCTATCTGTTATTCCTGCCATAGGAGCAAGTGATGCTATGCCGTTAATTTTTATTTTACCTATTTTCATAATTTCATAATTCCTTTTAATATTATTTTTTATGTTGATATATTATTCTAAAGCTGTTTAAGTTGTGGTATAACATTTTTGTAGACTAAATTTTAAATTGGAGGAAATGATATGGAAAACTATTCTAAACGTGCTTGGGCAGAAATAGATTTGGATGCAGTAGATTATAATTATAAAATGATTAAAAGTAAACTTAAACCTCACACTAAAATACTTTGTGTTTTAAAAGCAGATGCTTATGGGCATGGAGCACCATTTTTATATAAAGAATATGAAAAATTGGGAGCAGATTGGTTTGGTGTTTCAAGTATTGATGAAGCTATTCAGCTTCGCAAAAGTGGAGCGACTATACCTATACTTATATTCGGATATACTCCGCCAGAAATGGTTAAAGAGCTTGCACATTTTAATATATCACAATCTCTTTTTTCAAAAAATTATGCTTATAAACTAATTGAAGTATGTAAAAAAGAAAATGTAAAAATAAAAGTACATATTAAATTAGATACCGGAATGAGTAGAATAGGCTTTTTTTGTCAGACTAATGAAGGTATAGACAATTCTGTAGAAGAAATAGCGGAGCTTAATGAAGCTTCTGAATTAGATTTTGAAGGTATATTTACTCATTTTTCAGTAGCAGATAATATGACGGATGAAAAAGAATACACTTTAAAGCAGTTTGACAGTTTTATGAAAGTAATAAATCTCCTTAAATATAAAGGAATAGAGTTTCCTTTAAAGCATTGTTGTAATAGTGGAGGAATAGTTAGTTTTCCGCAAATGCACTTAGATATGGTTAGGGCAGGACTTGTTTTATACGGACTTTATCCTTCCAAAGAAATAAAACAAAATCTGGATTTAAAACCTGTTATGCGTTTAAAGAGTGTAATTTCTCAAATAAAAACCGTCCCTAAAGGTACTAGCATAGGGTATGGAAGGACTTTTGTAGCTGATAAAGATAAAAAAGTTGCTACTGTCCCTCTTGGATATGCAGATGGCTACTCTACTTATTTTTCCAATAAAGCTCAAATGATGGTTTGTGGGAAAAGAGCTTCAATTCTTGGTAGAGTGTGTATGGATCAACTTATGTTAGACGTTTCTGATATAGAAGAAGCTACTGAAAATAGTGAAGTTATTGTTTTTGGTTATGAAAAAGATGATGTTACAGTTGATGAGCTTTCTAAAATTGCCAAAAATATAAATTATGAAATGATATGTCTTATAGGAAAGCGTGTACCTCGTATTTATTATAGAGGAAGTGAAATAAAAGGTAAATTGAGCTATGTCTAGTAAAGATTTACAAAAATTATATTTTACTCTTGAAAAAATCATAATTATGCAGTACAATTTTCCCTATCAACATAAAAAAGTTTAAAATAATGTTGAAAATGTTTAAAATACTTTGGGAAAGAGGGATGATTATGAGGAATTTAAAAAAAATAAGTAGTTCTTTTGCTTTAGGATTAATGCTAGGAGCTTTTCCGATTGTTGGAGCAGCTGATAATAATATTGCATTAGAAAAAACTAAGTTAATAAGTGAAAATAAGGCTAGTAATCAGAAATCCTTGGAGGGCAGTGCTATAGATTCATCGTTAGAGGCAAAAATTAAAGAAATTCTTTTGAAAAGCAAGGATCTGACTATTTCTGATGAAGATTTAGCAAAAGAAAACAGTGAACTTAAAAAGAAAATTGACAAACTTGAAAATGAAAATTTCAAACTAAATAGTAAAATTACGGAATTATCAATGGAAAATGTAAATCTAAAAGCTTCAGCTGATGCTTATAAAAAAAGAGCGCATAGATATAAGCGTAAGCTTAATGAAAAAAAGGACTATGTTTCTCCTGAGGTTATGCAAGCTGAAGTAGATAAAGTACGTACTCAAATGATTTTGGATTTTAATGGTTATTTAAGTGATTACATAAAGAAAAATCCGTCCAGAAAAATGAAAAATATAGATTTAAGAGGTCTCTTTACCCAGTTTATAAATTTTAATGTTAACTATACTGCTAATGGCGATACTACTGTAGCTCCGTTAGCTGTCAAAGGAGTTGCTAAAGGAACAGTAGCTGGTGCAGCGATAACTTCATAAAAAACAATTGGGGAGCTTTAAAATGGACGAAAACTATATACAAAATAAAAAAAAATTAGAGTTTATGGATTCTAAGTTATCTAAGAGTATTAAAATGCCAGCTATGAATAGTCATTGGGAAGAGATGTATGAATTTTTGAAGTTATTTGTGCAGAAATTTAAATTAAGTAATCAAGAAATTGCTCAAGTACTTTTAGTTGGTGAAGAAATATTTACTAATATTTCTAAATATGCTTATCCTAATGATGTTGGAAATGTAGAATTAAGAGTAGAATATAATGAAGCCTTAAAAGAACTAAAATTACATTTTGAAGATAATGGCATTCCTTTTAATCCTTGCTTAAATAGTGATCCAAATATAATGGGATCTTCTAAGGATCGGAAAATAGGAGGTTTAGGTTTGTATATAGTTCGCCAGATTGCAGATAGTATAAAGTATGAGAATATAGATGGAAAAAACCAATTAACTATTTTAAAAAAAATAAATAAGGAGGACTAAATAAAATGGAATTTGAAAAAAAACTTGAAGGCAATAAGTTAACCTACTACATTAAAGGAAGAATAGACACTCAAACCGCTCCTGATCTTCAAGAAGAAATAGATATTCCCTTAAAAGAAGCAGAAGAGCAAAAGTCAGGTATACACTTAGTATTGGATCTAGAAAAAGTAGATTATATGAGTAGTGCGGGGCTTAGAACAATCTTGCACGTAAAAAAGTATATAGATAGTATAGAAAATTCTTCTTTAAAGTTGCTTAATGTTCAACCGCCAGTAATGGAAATTTTAGATATGACAGGATTTACTGATTTTTTAGATTTAGGAAAAAATGATTAATTTAAAATATATTATAAAATAATTCTTAGTCAGAAGATTAGGAGTTATTTTTTTGATTTGTTTTATTTTTAGATGATTATTTAATCATTTAAGCTAATAATAATTTATTGTGTAATTATTATAAAAATTAAAAAAATACTTGCAATTTTTATCATTTTATTATATAATTTAATACGTTCAATTTTTTATTTAAAAGGAGGAGTTTATATGGCGGATAATAAAAATGGTTGGGAAATTAAGGTTAAAAATTTTATGGAGTCTACTGACGACATTGGAAAATCTTATTCTTCGGGAGGAAATGAAACTATTTGTTCAAAAGCTATAGAAGATATTTCTAGACTAGGTGATGCAGTAGGTAAGCAGGATGACCCTGAAAAATTTGGAAATGGGTATATTAAGAATCTAAACGGATTAGACAAAATATTAGCCTCGGTTAAAGGTTTTATAAAAAATAAAAAGGTAACCGATGTAGACGAGGCTAATAAAAATGGAATCAGTATAGAAGAAGTTTTTGAAAATATAACCGATGTAAAAGAAATGGTTAGAGATTTAAATGTTATACTTAAGAGCTCAAAAAGTAATGAGAAACTTATTAAGTCAAAAACTAAAAATAACTCGGGAGCGGATTTTTTCCAAGCTTGTAAAGAAGATTCAAGATTCAAACAGCGTCTTAAATATTTAAGGGGACATTTTAAACAGTTATACACTGAAATTATAATATATGAAAAATCAATATTAAAATCACAAAAAACAAAAGCAGCTGATGAGGATAAGGGAGATTTACCCGACGAAGTAATTTCTAAAAAAATTTTCGGTTATTTAAATAAAATTTACGATGAATGTTTTAGAGCAAAAGAGGGCTTGCAGGAAGCAAATGAATCGGGAAAAATTGTTAAGCTTGAAAGGATAAAAAAAATTGAAATTGATTCTTCTGCAAAGCACATGAATAGATTGCAAAAAGTGTTACGGTATTTTTTAGTATACGATCCTAAACTAGCAATTTCAAAAAACAATGTTAGAAATAACTTAGTGGATGATGGTAAATTTATTGATTTTTGCATCATTTTTGAAAAGACGAGTAAAAACTGCAAGAGCTATTCCGAATTAGCATTCAAAATTGATAGTTTAACAAAGGCTATAAATCAATCTACCTGCAAAGAGGTTAAAAGAATTTTTGATAAGATGGTTATAAACAGACTCAAATCAACAAAAAAAATCGTGGAAGATTTGAACGATGCAAACGATGAAGCTCTTGCCAAGGCAGCAGAAAAAACTAAAAAAAATAACGCTTAAAGTATACTTATAAAAATTCAAATTTAATTTTCAAATTAGTGTAGTCATAAAACTAGAAATCATTTTATACTTTTAATCACTAACTCGGTGCTTATATAAAAAGTCCTCCTGATTTTAAATTATCAGGAGGATTAAAGTTATTTTGCTTTAAAAAACGAATAGACTGCTTTATAAGTCATATATAAATCTATTTTAGAAATTACTTCATAAGGTGCGTGCATTGAAAGAACTGGTACTCCGATATCTATTACGTTTACATTCCAAGAAGCAATATATTTTGCAATTGTTCCGCCGCCGCCTGCGTCGATTTTTCCAAGCTCACTGCTTTGCCAAAGGACGTCATTATTATTTAAAATTCTAAGAATTTCACCTGTAAACTCTGCAGAAGCGTCTGAAGTACTGTATTTTCCACCGCTTCCTGTATATTTAGTTACTACTACTCCTCTATTTATAAAAGAACTGTTTAAAAATTCGTAGCTACTTGAATAAGTAGGATCATATGCAGCATTAACGTCAGCAGAAAGACATGTTGATTTACTTAGTACATCTCTGGTTTTCAACCCTTCTTGGTTAGCAAGATCGGCAATAAAATATTTTAGGAAGAAAGATTTCATACCGGTATTTCCGTCACTTCCGGTTTCTTCTTTATCTGTAAGCAATACGAGAGCAGTTTCTTCCGGAATTTCTTTTAAGTCCATTATTCCTTCAATACAACAGTATGCACAGGAACGATCATCATGAGCGTATCCTCCGATCATACTTCTATCAAATCCGACATCTTGTGCTTTCATTGTAGGAACGAGTTCAAGCTCTGCGCTTATAAAGTCTTCTTCGACTATACCATATTTTTCATTTAAAATTTTTAAAATGTTGAGTTTTACAAGTTCGGAACCGCTGTCGCTTTTAAATGGCATACTTCCTATTAAAACGTTTAAATTTTCTCCTGTAATAACTTCGGACATTTTTTTGTTCATTTGTTCTTTTGATAAATGAGGAAGTAGATCTGTTACACAGAAGCATGGATCTTCTTCGCTTTCACCTATTGTAATATCTACATAGCTTCCGTCTTTTTTTACCACACGTCCATGCAAGGAAAGAGGAATAGTAGTCCATTGATATTTTTTTATTCCTCCATAATAGTGAGTTTTTAAAATAGCAATTTCTTTATCTTCTATAATTGGATTTGGTTTAAGGTCAAGACGGGGAGCGTCTATATGTGCGACTGAAATTTTTACACCATTTTTTACACCATTTTTACCTATTATTCCTAAAACTATATTTTTTTCTCTATTTAGCAAGTATATTTTATCTCCCGGGTTATACTTTTTAGATTTATCAAATTCAGTAAATCCGAGGGATTTAGCTTTTTCAAGCGTGTATTTTACTGCTTCACGCTCCGTTTTAGATTTATTTAAAAAGTCTTTATAACCTATTCCGAAATTTTCGCATTTCGCTAAAGTTTCCTCGGAAAGGATTTTACCTCCGTTTTCTCTGCGTGCAAATAATTTTTCTTTTAAAGCTTTTACTTCAGTGTTTTCCCTTGACATTTTTAGACATCTCCTTAATCATTAAAATAGAGTTTTTTATAAATTTTTTTAGCTTTTTTCACCCTTTCTACATAGTCTCTGGTTTCCTTATAGGGGATATAACTTAAGTCTTTTCCATTGCTGGAAGTTGTTAAGTCTGCGAGCCATCTTTCTACTGTAGTTATTCCTGCATTGTAAGCACTTAGTACTACTTGTTCTGAGCTATACTTTTTATTTAAAATTGATATAAACAGGGTACCATAGAATATATTTACCTCAGGATTTTTAAGATCAGTTTCACTTACTTTTGTATCGTGTGTATAACAAGTTTTAAGCCATTCTAAGGTTTCGGGAGTTATTTGCATCAATCCGTGTGCGTTAGCTTTGGAATGTGCTGATTCGTCAAATCCGCTTTCACATTTTATTATAGCGTAAATGAGTTCTTTTTCTATTTCGTATTTTGACGAAACATAGGAAACAATTTCTTCGTACTTAAGGGGATAGAGTATTTTCAGTATGGATTTATAAGTCCATGAGATAACAATACTACATAAAATGGCAATTATGGTATATAAGATTATATAGAAGGCTGATTTAGTTATTCTTATTGATATTTGAGGTTACCTCCTCTGAGATATTGAGTTCTTAGACTTTTAATTTTGGGATTATAGCTCTAAGACGTCAAATCCCGCAGCTCTTATAAGTCTATTATATACTGCAATACCTATTCCTTCCGTTGCGCAAGCATGTGCATATATTATAGAGACTTCTTTCTCGTCTGCTTTTCTTAAAGATTCAAATAATTTTTTAGCTTGAAAACTATAGTTATTTTTGCTTCCATAGGATATATACGGAACCTTGAGTCGGGATATGTCTTCATCAAAACAAAGAGCCAGCAAATTTTCAGAAAATTTTGAATTAACAAACTCTATGTACTTCTCAGAAGAAGCTTTTATTAAAATAACTTTTGCTTTAGGAGAGTAATGTTTGTATTTAGTGCCGGGTGAAATAGCTTTTGTGTTGGGGTCTAACTTTGAATATACAGAATTATCAATAATTATATCGCCTATTGTTTCTCTTATCTCATCGGGAGTTACGGCACCGGGGCGAAGTAATCGAGGGATTTCTTCAACAAGCGATATTACTGTTGATTCAAGTCCTACACTACACTCTCCACCGTCAAGTACGGCATCAATTTTTCCGTTTAGATCTTTTAAAACGTGATTGGCATTTGTAGGGCTTGGACTTCCTGAAGAATTTGCTGACGGTGCTACAAGTGGAACACCTGATTTTTTTATAATTTCTTGTGCTGATAGATGAGAAGGAAATCTTACCGCTACGCTATTCATACTTGCAGTTACTGCACTAGGTATAACTGATTTTTTAGGTAGGATCATGGTTAAGGGTCCGGGCCAAAATTTTTCTGCTAATTTTTTAGCCTTATTAGGAAAATCTGATACAATTCTATAGATATCATTAATTTCTGCTATATGGACGATCAATGGGTTATCAGAAGGACGTCCTTTTGCCAGAAAAATTTTTTTAACGGATTCTTCATTAAAAGTATTAGCGGCCAATCCATAAACAGTTTCAGTAGGGATAGCAACTATTCCTCCGTTTTTTATTATCTCAGCTGCTTTTTGAGTTTCATTACTTTTAAGGTATAAAGTTTTCATTTAAATACTCTTTTCTTAATTAACTAAAATTTTCTTCTTCTCCTGCTAGCTTAGCTGCACGGTCAGCAGTATTAAGAGCATCTACTACTTCGTCAATATTTCCATTTAAAAAGTCTTCTAAACGGTATATAGTTAATCCTATACGGTGATCTGTAATTCTGCTTTGAGGATAGTTATAAGTTCTGATTCTTTCGGATCTATCGCCTGTTCCTACTTGAGCTTTTCTTTCTTCTGCCAAAGCACTGTTTTGTTCTTCACGTTTGGCTTCTAAAAGTCTTGATTTCAATACTTTCATAGCTTTGTCTTTATTTTTATACTGGCTTCTTTCATCTTGGCATTCTACTACTACTCCTGTAGGAATATGAGTAATACGAATTGCTGATTCTGTTTTATTAACGTGTTGTCCACCTGCTCCGCCTGCTCTGTAAGTGTCGATTTGTAGGTCTGCCGGGTTTATTTCTATTTCTACATCTTCCGCTTCAGGAAGGACGGCTACTGTAACTGTAGAAGTATGAACTCTGCCTTGAGCTTCAGTGTCTGGGACTCTTTGCACTCTATGAACTCCACTTTCGTATTTGAGTCTTGAATAAGCTCCTTCGCCGTTTATCATAAAGCTTATTTCTTTATATCCTCCAAGTTGAGTTTCATTAGTGTTCAAAATTTCAACTTTCCATCTTTTACTTTGAGCGTACATATTGTACATTCTGAAAAGTACACTTGAAAAAAGTGCAGCTTCTTCTCCGCCGGCCCCGGCACGTATTTCTATTATTACGTTTCTATCGTCATTAGGATCTTTCGGTAAAAGTAGAGTTTTGAGCTCTTCGGATATTTTTTCGATTTTTTCTTTAGAAGATTCTATTTCAAGCTCTGCCATTTCTTTTAATTCTTTATCGGAATTACTTTCTGAGAGTATTTCTTTAGCGTCTTTTAGATTTTGATTTTCCTTTTTATATTCTCTGTATTTTTCTATTACGGGAGTAAGGTTTTTAAGTTCTTTCATTAAATTTTTATACTTATTTTGATCTGACATTATATCAGGTTCGCATAAGCTTTTGTTTATTTCTTCAAAGCGTTTTTCAGTTAATTCAAGTTTTTCAAACAAAGAATTATTCCTCCTATTTAATTTTATTTAAAAATTATTTCCAAATATTTATTATAGTCCGAATTTATATATATATCAATCTAATATATACATTAAATATTAAAATCAATTATTTATATTAAATCAAAAAATTGAAAATATTTTACAATTGTACTATTATATAAGTTGAAATCTCATAAAAATAAATCTTAACAAAAAGGTGATATCTATGATGAATTATAAGATACTTGTAAATAAGGATAATGGAATTGAAAAATCTTACTATGAAAATGTAATCAAGCCATCTTTAATTCCGGTAGAGACATTTAAAAATAATGATTTACTATATAGAGTTTTCCATATAGAAGATAGAACTACATATCTTGAAAAAACAACTGCCAGTCAGTTTACTTTACTAAGAAATTATGCTAAAGATAATAATGTAATTTTGGGAATAACAAGTGGATTTTTAACTTTTGAGCAACAGAAGAATAAGTACGAATATTTTGTAAACAAGCGTGGCAAAGAATTTGCAGAAAAGAGTGCGTGCCTACCCGGTTATTCAGAGCATAATACAGGACTTGCACTTGATTGCGATATTTTTATAAATAACAAATGGGGTGGAATAGCTCTTGACAGTGAAGGAAATATTAATTCCGAAACTGCTTGGCTTCATACTGTTCTTCATAAGTTTGGATTTATTTTGCGTTATCCTAAAGGCAAGGAAAATATAACGAAAATGAAGTTTGAACCTTGGCACATAAGATATATTGGCAATGATTTGGCAGAGTATATCTATAAAAAAGGCATTACACTTGAAGAATACTATAAATTAAATTCTAATATTTAAATTTGAGGTGGAAATATTGAAAATACTTTTTATGGGTACTCCTGAGTTTGCAGTACCGTCATTAGAAGTGTTAGTGAGTAATAACTATGATATTTGTGCTGTATTTACCAAGCCGGATAAACCGCAAGGAAGAAAACAAATAATTCTTCCTACTCCTGTTAAAGCATATGCTACTGAGAAATCTTTAAAAGTATTTCAGCCGGAGAAGCTTAAAACCGAAGAAACTTTTAAATTAGTGCAGGATATTAATCCTGATCTTATAGTAGTTGTAGCTTATGGTAAAATTTTACCTAAGAATATTATTAACTTTCCGAAGTACGGATGTATAAATG
>CAKUYF010000007.1 GCA_934702115.1 uncultured Eubacteriales bacterium
TTATAACTCCATTTGGAAAAGCTACTATTAGATTTATATACTGCCCTAAACAAAATCGTTACAATAGATTTGTGTGCGGTGGAGGAAAATATATAGATCTTTTAAAAAAACTGGATAAAGAATTTAATAATAGGCAAGATCGAATAAATATTTATGAACAATTGCTTTCCTATCTCTCATCACCCCCGGTATATAATTCAGATCCATGGAATAATCCAGGTTTTATTTCCAATTACCAAAACAAAAGTTTAGCGTACTTTTGTGCTATTCTGGCGGTATGTGATCCTTGCTTCGGAGAAGGAGCAAACGGAGGAAAGGATATTAGAGCTTTACTGAGAAGTGACAAGTGCTTAAATGGTTGCTCATTCAAAACATTTTTGAGACCTTCACGTTATCCTTTATCTCAAAAAGGAGCATACGCACTTGCACGGAGATTACTAAAAACTGAAAAAATAAAAGGCGAACTGGGTACCTTAAAAGGCTTTAAAAGATTGACAAATAAATATTCTCCTCTAAAATTTAAGATTAAGCGTTGCTCACCTGCTTTGCAGCATAAACCTATTAATTTTGATTGATTTAAACCTAGACAATATGAAATAAATTTAATATTTAAAATATTTTAATAAAACTATTTTTAAAAAGGAAAAATTATGAGTAATAAAATAAAGAGTGTATTTGTATGTTCAGAGTGTGGATTTGAGTCCGCAAAATGGAATGGTATATGTCCTTCATGCAGTCAGGGAAATACTATGGTCGAAGAATTACGTGACAGCAATTTTCAAAGAAAAAATACAATCCCGAAATTCGATAGCTCTAAAATCAGTCAAGTCTCCATAAATAGCATAAATACAGATGAAGAAACGCATTATAGTACAGGATTTAAGGAATTAGACAGAGTGTTTGGAAGCGGTATAGTAAAAGGCTCCCTCTCCCTACTTGGAGGCACTCCCGGAATAGGAAAATCTACCTTACTCCTCCAAATTTGCAAACACTTAGATGAAAGCTTAAAAATTCTATATGTTTCCGGTGAAGAATCAAAAAGGCAAATTAAAATGCGCGCTTCTCGTTTGGGAATACAAAATGAAAATTTATTTTTAATGACTGAAACTAACATAAATCTTGTAGCTTCAGAAGCCGAGTTTACTCATCCCGATTTGCTTATAATAGACTCCATACAAACAATGAGTAGTCCGGATTCTTCTTCAATTCCCGGTAGTGTTTCACAAGTTAAGGAATGCACTAACGTACTTTTAAAGCTTTCTAAGTCTTTGGATATTACTATTATAGTAGTGGGGCATGTAAATAAAGATGGAGCAATCGCTGGACCAAAAGTGTTGGAGCATATGGTAGATTGCGTCCTATACTTTGAAGGCGATAGCCAAACTTCCTATAGGATCTTAAGAACAGTAAAAAACAGACATGGGTCTACAAACGAAATAGGCGTTTTTTGTATGGATAAAGAAGGTCTTAAAGAAATAGAAAATCCTTCCGAAATGTTACTTGCCGGAAAGCCCGAAGGGGTTTCAGGAATATGCGTTGCGTGCGTAATGGAAGGAACTCGCCCCATTCTTACAGAAGTTCAAGGATTAGTAACTTCAACTAACTTTGGAAATCCAAGAAGAATGTCTACTGGATTTGATTATAACCGTATGGCACTTATTTTAGCTGTATTGGAAAAACGTGCAGGATATTATTTCTCTTCAGTAGATACTTATATAAACGTAGTAGGCGGAATAAAACTCGAAGAACCAGCCGCTGACCTACCTGTTGCTATCTCGCTGGTGTCAAGTTTAAAAGATGAAGTAATAAACGGAGACGTAACTGCATTCGGAGAAATAGGACTTGCCGGAGAAATAAGAGCCGTTTCTAATGCAGAGCTCAGAATCAAAGAAGCATCTAAATTGGGTTTTAAAAAATGTATAATACCATATCCTAACTTAAATTCCATTTCAGATAAAAAAGATTACAACATTAAAATCGTAGGTGTTAGAACAGTAAGGCAAGCAATTGAAGAAGCTTTAATTTAATTAAAAGGATAATAATCAGAGAGGTAAAAGGAATATATCCCCATTTCTTTTACCTTTAAATTTTTGCTTTCTTCAAAAGCATATTTATATATTTCAAGTTGAAAACGATACTTAGTATAAAGCTCCTCTAAACATGAAGCTTTATCAGTTTTGTAATCCAAAATTACATATCCATCCTCTTCTTTAAAAACACAATCAATTGCTCCCTGCAATATAATATGATTTTCTTCATTCTTGTCTTTACCTAATTTATCAAAAAAATGAATTTTATTTAAAGGCATCTTTACGGAAAATCTATGCTCTCTCAAAACCTCTGAGCTTTTTAAAATCCGTCTGTAAATTTCAGAATTCATAAACCTCTTAATAGACTTTCTATCAAGTAAATCGCTTTCATAATTTAGAAAAAAACCTTTTTTATCTAAGTATTCTATTTCATCATTTAAGTTTAAAGAGGCTCTTTTAAAATTCATATGGCATAGAAATTTATGAGTTGCAGTACCTTTGGCTGTAGGCGAAAAATTAACTGCAGAAATAAAATCGGGATAAGATTCCGCTATTCGATCACACCACTCTTCTTTATGAGACAGTTTTGAAGCACTTATTCTTACAGGTATATTTAAAGATCTTTCAAACGGGTATTTAAATTCTATTCTACTTCTTATTTTATTTAACAAATCTTCATTCAAGGAATTGCAATACTCTTGATCCTCTTTAAAATCATTTAATGCCTGAGTTTCAAATTCATTATTCGCACACGTTATCCATTCTATAGACCAGTTTAAACATTTTAAATCTTTGTTGTTATATTTACATTTAAAGTTTAATGCTTCACAAAGCTTTTTACGTTCAGCAGTAACAGAAATACATAAAAGTAACCATTCTAAAAACGAATCGGCAGTCTTCACTTCATACGGGGAAATCATTGACTGATTAAAAAACGCTGCCAGCTTTTCTTCCAATTTTGAAACATTTTTTACTGAAGATACGATAACAATCTTTTGCCTGGCACGAGTAAGGGCTACGTAAAATACTCTCATCTCTTCCGAAATATCTTCAAATTTATTCATTAAACTTATAACCTGATAAACTATATTATTATATTTAAAGGTATTTTCAGAATTTTTAAGCTTCATTCCTAACCCAAAATTAGGATGAATAATTATACTTTCATTATCTTTAAAAAACTTCCTTGAACATCCGGCAAGAATTATTATAGGAAATTCTAAACCTTTTGATTTATGAATACTCATAATTTTAACGGCATTTTCAGAATCAGCAAAAACAGATGCTGAAGGAAGATCAGATTTTGTTTGCTGAATGTTTTCTATAAAATTTAAAAATCCATTTAAACTCTTTCTTGAATCATGATCGAATTTTCGGGCGTAATCTTTAAAAAGAAGTAAATTTGCTTTTTTCAATTTTCCTTTAGGTAAAGCGGCACATAGCGTTGGATAGCCGGTGTCCTGATAGATATAACTAATAAGCTCTTCACAAGATAATGTAGTACTTATTTTACGATAGTAATCTATTTTATCTATAAAATACTTTATATGAGGATCTCCATTTTCAGAATATTTTCTTAAAGCAAAATAAAAAGGAACCTTCAGTTCAGCTTGTCTTATACTATTTAATTCGTCAAGATTAAATCCAAACAAAGGACTTAACAATACTGAAACTAAAGCTATATCATTAATAGGATTATTTATCACTTTCAAAAGAGAAAGAATAGTTGAAATTTCAAGAGTATTTAAAAAACTATTATTAGTCTCTGAATAAGTAGGAATACCGTTAGCTTCAAGCTCTTGAGCATAAATATGCGCATGATCGTTTGAGCTTCTTAAAAGTATACAAAAATCACTGTAATTAACATTTCTAACTTCTTCACCTTTTGAAATTTTATAACCATCCGAAACCGTTTTTAAAATAATCTTTGAAATTTCTTTCGCTTCAAGTCTCTCTTCCTCTTCTCTATCTTCCGCAGAGGATGTATCAATCAGCTTTAATATAAAATCTTGATCATTGTTTTCTGAATATTCTGAACCACAAAATAATTTTTCTTCATCATTATAATCTACGTCCCCTACCCTCTTTGACATTAAACACTTAAATATAAAATTAATACTGTCTATAATGGACTTTTTACTTCTAAAATTTTCTCCAAGTATAATTTTGGAAGGATATACAGGTTTTTCTTCATTATATAATAAATAAGTATTTTTCTTTTTGAGAAATATATCTGGTCGGGATTGTCTGAATTTATAAATACTTTGTTTCACGTCTCCGACCATAAAAAGATTTTTTTCACCATCTGTTATAAGCTTAAAAATCATCTCTTGAACTTCATTTATATCTTGATACTCATCAACCATAACTTCCTTATATTTTTTAGAAATTTCTTCCGCTAGTTCACTTTTTTGAAATTCACTTCCCTCTTCGTTAACCAAAAGATTTAAAGTTAAACGCTCTAAATCACTAAAATCTAATAAATCCTTTGAAAACTTAAGCATTTGGAATTCTTCAGTAAAATAAGTTACTACTTCAAAAAGTTTTGCTGTTTTAGGATAGAGTAACTCTAAGCTTTCATAAATTTCGTCTTGACTAAAACAAAAATATTTCTTTACCCCTTCAAGAATATCTTTTACGTAATTTCTTTTCGAAATTATTAAAGCTTTTTCTTCCTGTAAATTTGCATCTCTAAACGGACTTAAGCGAGAAAAAGAAAATCCCGAAATTTTATTCAATGCTTCATCCCAACACATATTTTCAATCAAACTTTTTATTTCTTTAATACTTAGAAGATCTTTTTCAAAATCAGATAAATAATTCTTTTTAAGTTCTTCATTGCTATTTATAGAAAGTATGCACTGACTCATTAAATTTATTGCTGCTTCAAATGATTCAATAGAATATTGAATTATAATTTTTTGCCAAGCTGTAATTTTATCATTCATTTCATCCGATTTATAAAGATCCAGTACATTCTTAAACCACATTTTAGGAAATGGCACCGACTCCGTAAAATTAAAAACTTTCTCAACAACATTCGAAAAATTTTCTGTACCTTTTTCATTGGTAAAAATATCTATTAAACTAAGAAATTCATCGTCCTCTGTTTTATAAAAATGTTCAAAAGTAGTCTCCATAGCTTTTCGTTTTAAAATATTTATTTCACTTTCTCTCGCAATACGGAAATTAGGTGATATTCCCGCTTTATAAAAATTTTCTTTTAAAAGTGAATTGCAAAAACTGTGTATAGTTCCAATGGAAGCTTGTTTTAAAAGTAATTGCTGACGCTGCAAATTTAGATCATAAGGATCTTTTCTTATAAGCTCTGAAATACCCTCAGATATACGACTGCTCATTTCTTGAGCGGCAGCATTGGTAAATGTTACAATAAGTAATTTATCTATATCAGTAGGATCAAGTTTATTAGTAATTCTATTTATCACCCTTTGAACCAGAACAGAAGTCTTCCCTGAACCCGCCGCAGCCGATACCAATACTGTTCCGCCTGTAGAATAGATAGCTTTTCTTTGATCTGAAGTCCATTTTTTTATCATTTTGGGATTTCTCCTCTTTTCATCTTTTCAATTACTTCTTTTTTACTAAGTGAAGAAGGTAATTTTATATAATTATCATCTTCATTCAAACACACCGAAAAATAATTACAACATTTACACGCCTTATTCCCTTTTGACGTTACCGGACAAGCTGAAAAATTTCCGTTAATCATATCATTTCCTACTTTTATTATTAATTTTTCTACATGATTGTATATTACTTTCAATTCTTCTAAGTCTACTAAAGAGTCAGATTGTTTAATTTCTTCATTTTTAATAACTGCAGGTATAAACTCCCCTTTAGCCTCTTTTTCCATACCAATTATTACATCTTTATCCTCTAATACCAGTCCATGCATTTTTAATTTCTTTTTTATTTTTAATTCCGATTTTTTATAGTCATTAGAGTTTTGAACATCTACGATAGGTTTTAAGGCTTTAAAATAAAGTACTCCCGCTGGAATAATATTTTTATTTTCTCCCAGCCCGTTTTTATGAACCGCTAAAAGATATATCAGCATTTGCATATTAATCCCATAAAGTAAGTCAGAAAGCTTAAAATCCTTTAATCCGGTCTTGTAATCAATAACACGTACATATTCCTTATTTTCTCCACTCATAACATCTATACGATCTACTTTTCCCTCTACTTGTATAGTTCTACCTTTATCCAAATTAAATGTTAAAGGAGGAATAATTCCACCTTTTGAAATTTCAAGCTCAGTACCAAAAATTTTAAACTTGCTTTGCTTAAACTCTTCTGAGAAACGTTTAACTAAAAAAATAATAGAATCTTTAAATTTGCTTATTAAGTAAAAAAATGACTTAGACTTGTCCTGCCACCCTCCAAGTTTTTCAGACACATACTTTTCAATAAAAATATCCAGCTCTTCTTTAAGCTTATTTTCTTCAACATCTTCATAAAGCCTATCTATATATTTTTTTAGAACTTTTTCAAGTAAAAAATGAACCAAAGTACCATAATCCAAAGAACCAAATTTACTCGTAGGTAATGGTTTGATTCCCAATCCATATTTACAGTAATATCCAAATTTGCATGTGTAGTACTGCTCGATTTGAGACGCAGAAAGAGTTACCCTCTTTTCAAATAGGTTGCCTAAGCCATTCAAGCTCTTAAAATTTAATCTTTCTTTAGTTAAAATTCCCTTTATGACTTCGCATTTCTTTCTTTGCTCTTCGTCTTCATTTAGATAATGTTCAACAGCTTCATATAAATTTCCTGAATGATTTTTTGATAATGCATAAATTTCTAAGGCATCACTCAAGGATAAGATTTCATCTTCATTAAGCATATCATTTTTAGTGTATATTTTTATCTCTGGAAAAATACTCATAATTTCTTTAACTATTTCAGAAGGCAGTTTATTTTTTTTAAGTAAGTCTACTGTATGCCAAGTTACAAAAAGCATATCGGAAGGTGCCGACATAGAGATATAAGCCAAAAACTTTTCTTTAATAAGAACAGCTTGTTTGCTTTCTTTCATCTCCACTCCAATAGATGAAAGCACTTCAGTTTCGTAATCATTAAAAATTTCTAAAGCTTCAGGAGTTTTCGGAAACTCTCCTTCAATTGATCCTACCACATACACTACTTTCGGATTTGAAAGTCTTGATCTTTCAACGGATGCAATGAAAATACTGTCAGCATTTTGTGGCACAACATTTATATCTAACGAATTAAGTGAAGAAGTAAAAATCTCTAAATATTTTTTGGAAGAAATTTTATAATCTCCAAGAACAGTTGCCATTTGATCTAATACATCCATAATTGTGTCCCATAACGCTGTATGTTTTTCAGAAATTTGACTGTCTTTTTCATTTGAAATATTAGTACAAAATTCTCTCAAATTCTCCGCTGCGTTTACATCAACAAGTAAATTATATATTGCCTTGGATATTGCTTTCCCAGTCGTTGAAGTTATGCCCTTTTTAAACTTTTCCAAGGGTTCAATTACTGCTTTTCTAATTTCATTAAGCTTTTCAAGAGCTTCTAAATCCTCAAGCTCAAAATTTTTATACCATCCTTCAGGATGCATAGTAAATTCTGTATGCCATTTTTCTGAATTTATATTCCAAAGAAGAACGTAATTTTCAAGAATATAAATATCCTCAGTTGAAATTCCTGTAAGACCGGATTTTAAATACCTTAATATTTCTATACCGGAATAATTAGAATGAACAGCATCAAATGCACCAAAAATAAGATTAGTTAAATTTTTATTGAAAAGTGTTTCGGAAGCATCTAAAAAGTATGGCAAGGCATACTTTTCTAAAGAGCTTTTCAATATATTGGAGTATAGAGAAATGTCTCTGGTTAAAATAGCAAAATCCTTATAATGATAATTTTTATCAATTATCAATTTCTTTATAGTACGGGCTACATAATCACATTCTTCGTTTATGTCCAAAGCTCTGTATAAATAAATATCTTTAGGTGAAGCTTTCTCAGGATCTTTCTTATTTCTGAATATATTTTTTTCAAGCACTTTTAATTCGTTTCTCTTAAATCTAACTACTTCATCTAAAAATTATATTTCATTTATCTTTATAAAATTTTATTTGGAAATTTTTTTGATTTTAAAAATAGTATTATCTACACATTGAAATAGACCATACTGTGAAATATTAAAATCCGACTCAACAACGTCAGTACAAAAAGCCATACATACCCTTTGGCATTGAATCAAAATTGATTTTAATATTGAAAATTGTTGATTGCTAAAATCAATAAATCCATCAAAATAAAACGTATAATCTTCAAAAATCTTACTTTCTTTAATAATTACATCTAAGGAATCCAAAGCATCGAAATGATCTTTAAATATGTCTTTGTTCAAGTTTTCATAAGTTTCATATATCAAGATTATTTCTTCCATTTTTTGCTTTAAAATTTTTGCTTCACAAGCATCTTTAATCTTACATAATGAGGTTTTATCAATTTGACGCATTTTAAATTCATTAATAGTATCCAGTAAAAGCCTAGCTAAAAATATGTCATTTGCATTCTTTTTGTAAACTTTAAGCTTCGATTTCAACTGTTCTAACGCTTGACTCATTATAATTACTTGCTTTACATCATTTGAAAGGACTATCTCCGGAATATCTAAGCGGCCGGATACAAAGTCAAATAACCTTGAAAAGCTCAGAACTTTGACTTTATCAAAATAGTAATTTCCCAGAAAATCTAACATACTTTTCTCAGTTTGAAAAGACGCCTGTTCAGGAACCATCAAAATTATATTTTCTTTACCTGATTTTATATCATTATAAATCATTTCCATAATCCGATGAGATTTCCCGCTCCCTGAACCCCCAAAAATAAACCTTAGTATATTAATCCCTTCTTTCGCATAACATTAAATATATAATACAACAAATATAAGTTTTTATCAAAAACATGTCATATTTATGTTTTACTAATAAAAGTATTGACTTTTTAATAAAAATAAATTATAATTAAATAGTAATGAATTTACGAGGTGTAGCTCAGTTTGGTAGAGTGCTTGGTTTGGGACCAAGATGCCGCAGGTTCGAGTCCTGTCACCTCGACCATATAAATTATTCTTAAGGGATTTGATTTTAAGAATATAAGGGTGCTCGATTTTTTATGTCTTGATACCCACATGTTAGTATTCCAACTCCACAAAATAGATCTATTACTTCAGCTGGCATTTACACACTCTCCACTTTCATAATTTGCCCTTCTATTCTTCTTATTACATCTGTTTATATGCATCATCTATCAGAATGTTTTGAGGGAAACGGAAATCGTTTGTAAATCCTTAAAAATCAAGGCACTCCAGAACTTTGAGTTTTTGTATTCAGTAATTGTACAATACCCAAGGAACCTGATTGTTTATTGTAACCATAGATGCAGTAAGAGAGGGGCGCATATAATTTTGGGTTATTTTTATGCTGTCATGGTAAACCCGAGATATAGAATCCTTACGTCTTACAAACTGTTTTGAATAGCATATTGGTAAAACTAGTCATCTGCAAAGTAACAATAAATATTGTACTTTTTTGTGTTTCGTTTTAAGGTGTATTCAATAGTGATTTTCGAATCAATCGTGTCAGGAAATTTAAAACAGTCACATGCTCCCTGCTCTATAAATTCAACCTTCTGAAGCAGGCAGCATATTTTTCTGTTTCCCATTTAACCTCAAATTCTGCTTGCTGAAAAGCAATATTTATTCCGCCGCCTATACCTGCGAAAAATATCCCTCATGTCATTTCCAAGCACAATTGATTGTAACAATTGCTGCAGGCATTCCCATAAACTGAATATCAAACTTCAAACTTGGTTCCACTTTAGAGCTTGCATTATGAATCCTAAAACTTAATTCCCATCCATTATTCAAATACATTTCAATGGTATTCTTACTGCCGCTTTTGAAACGCATAGTGACCAATTCTGTAGGTAGTTGCACAATAGGGACAGAAATTGCCGATACTTTTACTTTACTCGGTTGATTTAATGTCCCATGAATATTAAACGAATGAATTAGAGTTAAGCTCTGGCTGTCGTGACTAACTACTTTGTAATAGTCATTGATACCAATTAAGTATTCAACCATTTTACGGGGCATTGTCGGATCAATTGTATACGCTCTGCTTACTTCTTCAACAAACGCTTGCAACAATGGAACATATACAGCATCGTCTTTGTCTGCTATTTCTGACCACTTAGTTCCATTCGATTTTTCTGACTTTAATCTATCAAAAATCGGAGCGACATAACCCCAATAGGAGTCTGAACACGGGATGTCAAACCACTCCTTACCAAAGTCCAATTTATGGCTTAATCTACTATGCTTTATAGCTTCGTGATTGTGCTTTATACTAAGACCGATTTCCCAATTGATATCGTCTCTTTTTATGACGATATCTCTGACATCTCCGGTTATTCCAGAATCGTCCCTTTGAAGTTCAAGCAGCAAAATGTCATTATCATTTTCCACAATGCGCGGTTCTAATTCTAAAACAGCATCAACCGCCGCTTCAGCTGACACTGTAAGAAGTTCTTTCATATCTTTGGGCATCACATTCCACGCCCTTTTGTTCGCTTCCAGACTTGAATTAGATACCATAACAGTCTTCCGGATTTTGCTTAACGCCTGATTTAATGCATTTATCCAAACAAATTCATACGCACGCCCTTGGTCATTACTGTTTGTGCTCATCTTCCTCACTGTTGATTTCACCCTAGATTCATAGTTTTCATCAATTCCTATCACTTTATTGCCTTCACCATTAAGAAACAGTTTAATAGCAACGGCTATTTCATAGGCAAGATTTACAGGTACAGCATTACCAATCATTTTGTAGGCATCATTCGTGTCTTCATATATAAATCTGAAAGAATCTGGAAATCCTTGCACTCTTGCCACTTCACGAATGGTCATTCTGCGGTAAAGATATTCTTGTCCTTCCACAAATCGGAAGTCATTCTTCCCAACTTTTTTCATCTTGGGAGCTTGGGGGTGTAGCTGACATTGACGCCCCGAAGCTTGAACTGTAAACGCTTGTTCATCCCATGATTTTACGCGATTTCTGCTCATAAATATCGGAGAGAAAGCACCGGTAAAATACTCATTATTATTTATTGCCTTAGGATTATGATGATTCTTTTCGCCCGATGGAACAGCAGTATGCTGAAGATCCCAAATGATATTTCTAAGAGTTATTTTCTTGGAACCAACTTCTGTTGAACCTTTTGGGAACCTAAACTTGATTTTCAAGTCTTTTCGAAAGCCAATATAGAACACTCTTTTTCGTTCTTCTGCCACACCGTAATCTTTTGCATTTACCATTGTGAGAGAAACATCATAATCTGCGTCATCAAATAGTTTTAAAATACTTTTCACGGCAGTCTCGTGCCTGTTAGCGAGCATACCACTAACATTTTCTGCCAAAAAGAATTTAGGTCGAAACTCCTTAAGTATCCTGATATAGTCAAAGAACAATTGTCCTCGTGCATCTTCAATTCCCTTGAGCGATCCTGCCTCAGACCATGACTGACAAGGTGGACCACCGATAATTCCATCTACCTCTCCGTTTATGTATGGGGCAATATCTGCCTTAGTTATCTTTCTTACATCTCCCTCAATAAGATGTGTTTTGGGGTGATTAACCTTAAAGGTCTCATATATTGTTGGATCAAATTCATTTGCAACTGGAATATCAAATCCCGCTTTCTCAAAGCCAAGATCAAGACCTCCACAACCACTGAATAAGCTAATAACATTCATTACTCTTCAACTCTCTTTACAATCGGCACCACATTTTCATTTGATCTCATCCAAGTATCCACTTCGCTGATTTTAAACTTCCATGTTCTACCTATCTTAACTCCCGGCATACCGTGTTTTTCTATCCATGTTAAAGTCGTGTCACGAGTAATGCCGAGATATTCGGAAATTTCATTCATTGAATACCAGCGTTCAATTTGTTTCTGATCCATATATATCCTCTCTTTCAGAAAATGTGTATAAGAATACAGAGTTAGTATATCCTAAAAAATCTATTTCTGCAATAGTTGAATGCCGAATTTTGCAGAATTTTAAAAAATATTGCTGACTTCCAATAAAAAAAATATGACATATTATTCGTAAGCCAAGCATCCGAAAACATATTTTTGTGACACATTTTCCGACTACTTTTAAAATACGTTCGGAAATATAATCAAACCACAAAAAAGAAGAGCCGAGGCTCCGCTGGTGTTATGAAAGTATAAAATCAGTAAATTCTTTCATCATTCTGTCGAACATCTCAGAAGCATTTTTCTCAACTTCTCGTAGATACTGCTCAAGAGTGCAGTTAATATACATGCTATTTGCGGTGAATATGATTGTACAAGCCGGTGAGTTTATTAAATGCCTTATTAACATCACCATTATGACGGTTGAAATAGGATTTGGTTAAGCGTAATTTTTTGTGCCACCATGCCTATTTGAGCGGCTAGGGATTTATATTCTTCCAATGAGTTCGTAGTTTTGGGCTCATAGTTTGCCGGGAGTTCAAATTTCCCGATCACATTTTAGTAAATATCAAATGTTTGCATAGTTACGCCGTATTTCTATACTCGAGGGTGAACAAAGGTTTCGTCAATGAATTCCTGGACGACTTCAGCCGTCAGCGTATCAATGCGCATGGTCCTAACCACAATTTCGGGAAGTATTTCCGTGGTGTCAACGTGTTTGGCATCACTTTTCATTTATTCCGAAAATGCATACATTCTCGTCTTGTCTTCCAATTACTTATTCTTATATCCTTTTGACGTCTTCTCAAGGCGCTCTTCGGACAGATTGCCCTTGATTTTTTCCTCATAGATTGCACTGAACATATTGTGTATATTCTCATTTAGTTTGAAAAACCTTTAGATTGTCGCTTCTGCCGCTTTCAGTTGGCTTTGAAATTCTAGACCGTTTTTTTCAAAAATCCGAACGAATTCGTCCTTATACCGATTGGCAAATGAAATGATGCTGTTGATAAGTCCTTAATCATTGATTTTCTCGACACGCACTATTATAGAGTTATCATCAAGTACTTTTACGGATGATGTCCAAACAGTTGAAGCTTTTCAAGCTTGATGTTTGTAAACCTAGGTTCCATCTGATTTCAGGTACTTTTTTCTGAGCGTAACGAACATCCCGTTTACTCTTGTATTTCTGGCACTCAAGGAGCAGTATACAGAAACTAACTATTATGACTGAAAAGTTTCAAATTTTTAGAATAAGATTGAGAAAATTATAGGTTTGTGGTATAATACTGTTACTCTTCCAGAGGGAAAAATGCTTGATTATGTCTTCAATTTAGCTGATAAAAGTAATGTGCAAGAAGGCTCTGTATGTGTCCGTCGGCAAAAGAGATCGCTGAAAAAACGAAGAAATGAAGCCGAAAATTACGGAAATAAAAAAGATCAGGGTCTTTTACGAGAAAAATTCCATCCCCTTTGAAGAAATAGAAGCGGCTTTGATCGCCCAGAAGGAGCAGTTTACATAAGAAATAGCAGAGTGTTCTGCCGCAAAAACAGATTGATAGTGGAGAGGGCTAAACTATGAGTGATAAAGAAAGCAAGGTCAAAATTGATGAGCAATATCGTAAATGCTTTGAGAACACCCCGATAGGTACAAGATTGTCTCGGCAGGAAATTATCAAGCGAATACACTCAACTTTTGGGACGGATGAAAACAGCATAATCCCAAGCGATTACTGCTACAATATGACTAACAAGGGAAGGTCGAAGAATTCTCCTAACTTCTTTCTTAATGTTGGAAATGGGGTTTATGAATATGTCGGAAAAAACTATGCTGGCATTGGTATAGCTGAGGTAATTGCGGAGTATAAAGCCGACTTTGCTCGTGTAGACAAGGATGAAGTCTACAAATGGAAGGCAATTAAATGGTACAAAGAACACTGGAACATAGACGCTTCTGATTTTGCCGCAATGGTTACCTCGGCATTTAGCAAAGCGAATAATCTACTTGCTGCCAATATGTACTATCCCTATAAGATGATTTGCCAGTTTTCAGAGGCGCACCCTGAAGAGGTTAGAAAGATGTTTAAGGATCTCTATGATGAGGCAAAGCCGCTTTCAGAACGTTATTCAGATTTTAGAAACAAGTGCGATGAGTTTCTGACTGAGTACCGTAATAGCTCAGAACAACATGCAAATGCAAATAACCACTATCAGGATCTTCACGCTATTTCCGTTTATCTTTCCTTTGAATATCCCGAAATCTATTTCATATATAAATTCAAGGTTTACAAGAGCTTCCGCGAACTTATCGGATTTTCAGAGCAAATGAATAAAAACAAAACCGAAGTATGTAAACTTGAAAACTATAACCGGATGTGCCAGTCTGTCTTGGAAGTAGTGAACGAGGATACCGAGCTGCTGAAACTCAATGGCGACAGACTCGGAATCGATTGCTATCAAGATGAAGCACACCATCTTTTGGCAATGGATATCGTTTATTTTGGCGCTACTCGTATGTCTGCCAAGAGTAAGCCCGCTGCCGACACAGCATATTGGCCCTCTCTGCAAGAATATGATCCACATATAACTGTTGAGCAGTGGAAAACCGTACTTTCAGACAAAACAGTGACCACCAAAGAAAACCTTGCTATGCTCAAGATGATGCTGAAGCTTGGAGGGAAAAGCACCTGCGCTCATTTGGCGAGCGTCTACGGAAATGTTCATAAATACTACAATATGATGGGAAACTCTTTTGGAAAGAGAGTTCTAGAAAAACTAAACTGCCCCGACTGCTATTATGAGGGAAAAATCCAGTATTATCTCATACCATTTGTTGTGCACTATGTCATAGAGAATGAGAGCAAACAATATTCGTGGAAGATTAGAGATGAATTAAAGGAGGCGTTAGAGAGTATGGATTTGTCGGAAATAGAATTGGTTGAAGAGAAAAAGACAGTAACCGACGTTCCCAAAAATACCATACTGTACGGACCTCCGGGGACCGGAAAGACATATCATACGGTCATATACGCAGTTGCTATTATTGAGAATAAACTGATTTCACAGATTAAGAGCGAGCCTTACGAAGAAGTTGTACTTCGGTATAATGACTATAAATCAGCCGGGCTCGTTGAGTTTACAACCTTCCACCAGTCCTATGGCTATGAAGAATTCATTGAGGGTATTAAACCTGTAATGAATACCGCCAGCGATGATCTTAAAGATATTGAATATGAGATTTCTTCTGGTTTGTTCAAGAGCTTTTGTGAAAGAGCAAGTCAGCCTATTCTGAAAAAAGTAAAAAATAATATTGGAATCAATGCTTCTCCGACCATTTGGAAAGTGTCGCTGGAAGGTACCGGTAACAATGCTACAAGAACTGAATGCTTAACAAACGGCCATATTCGTATCGGGTATGATGGATATGGCGAAAGTATTACAAGTGAAACAGATTTTGGCACTTATGGCGGAAAGAAAGTTCTCGATGCGTTTATCTATAAAATGCAGATTGGCGATATAGTGCTTTCCTGTTTCAGTTCCACCACCATTGATGCAATAGGTGTAATCACGGGAAATTATGAGTGGCACGACGAGTATGAGCATTACAAGCGTCTTAGAAAAGTGAATTGGCTTGTAAAGGGTGTCCGTGAAGATATTACTGAGGCAAATGGATCTACAATGACGCTTTCGTCTGTGTATAGACTTAAGCTCTCCCTTTCAGATGTAATGTCAATCGTAAATAAGTATTCCATCCAAGCGAATGAGGTTCAAAAAAACAATAAGAACTATGTTTTCATTATTGACGAGATCAATCGTGGAAACATATCGAAAATCTTTGGTGAACTTATCACGCTTGTTGAACCGACAAAGCGTATGGGTCAGACTGAGGGAACTTCTGTTAAGCTACCTTATTCAAAGAAGCTCTTCGGAGTGCCTGATAATGTGTATCTGATTGGCACAATGAATACCGCAGATCGTTCTATTGCTACGATTGACACGGCACTTCGCCGCCGTTTTCAGTTCAAAGAAATGCCGCCTGATCCCAATTTCCTTGAGGGTGTCTTTATCGAGGATATTTCCATCAAAGAGCTTCTCGTTCGTATGAACCTGAAGATCAGCGCCCTTTATGACAGAGAGCATACCGTTGGCCATGCCTACTTCACAAAGCTGAAAGAGAACCCAACCATAGAAACGCTTGCCTCAATTTTTGAGAACAATATTATTCCATTGCTACAAGAGTACTTCTACGAAGATTACGAAAAGATACGACTGGTGCTCGGCGACAACAATAAGCAAAGCGAAGAAGAACAATTCCTCACAGCAAAGGCTATGGATTATGCCACTTTGTTTGGAAACACAAATTTTGGAATGGATGACACATTCCGCTATGAGATCAATCCCACTGCGTTCGACAACATTGAAGCGTACCGATATATCTGAAAACATTCACCATATTATTGGAGGAACCTGAATAATGAAAAGAACTACATATCAAATAGCTGAATACGGTTCATTCATCACGGGTAAGCAAGTTGAGGGATATACTACGCTTCCAGCAGCAACTTTCGACCAATTAGAAAATTTCATTCTTTCTAACAAGAGCAAAGAAACGGATGTATTGGAACTGATGGGAATTTCAGTGAAAAAAGGCTTGGGCAAAGTTATTACAGCAAAGAATTATGTGGGAGTGATTACCATGAATGACGGCACTTCCATTGAAATCTTGCCGAAGATCTATTCTAAGGCTTCATATAGCAAACGGAAGATAAAAAGGCTCGTAGTTGAGATGCTCAAAACACTCCACAACTCTCCATATAAGATATTTCAGACCACAAATGTTGACATTGAAAAAATGGACATTTTTGAAATTTTCATTCGTATGTTCATCGACGAGGTGTTCTTTATTGTCAAGCGAGGACTGAAAAGTAGCTACGAAATAGTATCCTCAAACGAGAACTTTTTCAAAGGTAAGCTGCTTTTTGCAGAACAAATCAAACATAATTATGCCCATAAGGAGCGCTCTTATGTTACCTTTGATGCATTCAATAATAATCGCCCTGAAAACAGATTGATAAAGTCAACGCTGCTCAACCTCTACAAGCAAACTACCCTGGTTAGAAACAAGGCAGACCTTAAGACCTTGCTCAATGCGTTCGATGAAGTTTCGCCGTCGATTGATTATGCAGGCGATTTTGAGAGGTATGTACCGAACCGAAATATTAAGGACTATTTTACGGCATTACATTGGTGCAGGGTGTTTCTTATGGGAAAGAGCTTTACTTCATTTTCGGGTTCTGAGGTTGCTTTCGCTTTGTTGTTCCCGATGGAAACTCTTTTTGAAAACTATATTGCCGTACAACTGAAAAAAGTATTGGGAACGACAGAGTTCAGAGTTTCCGCACAGGACAAGACATATCATCTGTTCACTTTGCCAAGCAAAAAATTCTTGCTCAAGCCGGATATTGTTGTGAAACGGAAAAGCGACAAAGCTGTTTTCATTTGTGATACTAAATGGAAACTACTTGCTGATGAAAAAGCCAACTACGGAATATCACAGGCGGATATGTATCAGATGTACACATACCATAAAAAATACAATGCAAGGAGTATCACCTTATTGTATCCGTTTACCGAGCGAGTAACTAATACCAACATCGAATATGACTCAGGCGACGGAGTCATTGTGCGTGTGAGATTTATTGATTTATTTGATGTAAAAAATAGCTTAGCTGCCATTACAGAGGAATTCAGTTTACAACAATAATTCGTAGGATACGTTATTGGGTCTTAGGGTAGCCGCTTTACGATGTTATCTAACAGTCTTTGTGTTTGCAATTCGACTTCAGCAAGATGCTGGTTAAGCGTTCTGTCGGTAAGTAAATTGGAATTGCGTACTCAGTGATGCTCCTTCAAATACTGTCCATACCTTTGCTCTCATACGTCGCCCTGCACTTTGTTCTGTTCTCCTATTTCAAAATTGGGTAGGAAATATCGCCCAACTGTTGGTATGTGCCGCCCATATTTTCACACTCTACCATTGCCTTGTCCTCCCTTCATTCAGTGTAAACAATCTTTAATTTTTTAACTTTTACGTTTACGAGTTTTATTAGAAGCCCATCAACAACATCAGTGTATCTGCCTGCCACAATAGGTCTGTGCAGCAAATCATTCAGGCTATCAATAATTAAGCGACGTTCCTCTGTGTCCAGCGCAAGATGGTATTTTTGTTTCATTTATTGTTCCTCTTTTGATTCTTTACAACTATTGTAGCAGAAATAATAGGAAAAATCGAATGTGCAAATTCTGTCCTAAGAAGAGCATATTCGGCACAGAGGAATATGCTTCTTACTGCAGGTTATTTAATATGAAATTCGTTATCAACCCTCGTAACAAAATTGGCTGATTATAAATTAATCGACTTTTCGTTTTTCATTTTTAATAAAAACTTACATTGGGAGACAGTTTTGAATAAGAGATAATAGACTATCATGGATATGCTAGTTTAATGTTTTTAACATACAAACGTTTTAATAATTGTAATGCAACATCCATAAGTGAAAGATACGATTCTTGTTTTGACAAAATTTACTCGAATAATGTAATTGTTAAAAAAACTACTGCAATCGATAATAAAATGTTGGAAGAATTTTTTAACTGAAAGATCAAATTAAAACCAGTTAAATATAGGGTACTGTATAGAAAAAATTTTTCGCGAAAAGGTATGTGCACCTTTAGGAGTATCTAACGTGATTTTAAAAATATGGAAAAATGATAATGTAGGCTTTGAATGTTGGAAAAATGATAAAAATATTGCATCAATCAAAACATTACAAAAAATATGTAAAATTTTGAATTTTCCTATAGATAGATAAAGAAGTCTCTTATACAGTTGAATTAAAAATTGTTAAAATAATGCTTCTAAATCAGATTTCAATATTCAATATTATTATAACGGTGAACTTATTTATAATTTTAGTGTTACAAAAGAACTGTTTAAATTTTTCTAAAAAAAATGCTTAAAGAATGAATACTTTGTAAAATCTAACGCCACGGAAAAAGCCTATTTAAAATGTTTAACAGCCACATGCAAAAATTCCTTACTTATTGTAAGGAATTTTCATTTTAAGGAACTATTTCTTTCTATATTCTGATACGCCTTCTTCAGAACGGTAAGGCGGAATTGTTTCCCCTTCTTTAACGTTAATGGTTCCTATTTCTTGACCTGAATTACCTATTACGCCAAGCGTTAAATTCTGATCTGCGATTTGTCCCGGTTTATAGTTTTTATTCTCTGACATTTCAGCCACCTCCTTATTAATTCATATACCTTATTATTTTCATCAATTTCTATATTATTCATACAAATGAAACATTCTGCAGAGGTTTTAAAAATTGACTTTAAATTGACTTTAAATTATATATTCAGATTACTTTTTTGATACTAATAAATAAAGAAGTGAATAGAATACTTATTAAAAAATCAGATCAAGAGAGGAAAAAATATATTAATTTATCACTGCAATAAATCTTTAATAGTAAATTATAAAACAAAAAATAGGTTTATAAGTATTCACAGGCTACTATGGCAAAAACTATATCTTTAAATACTATCTACGCCATAATTATCTCGAATACGATAGACTAAATAGTAATTTGCAGAAATGATTCAGTTCCATTATACAGGTCCTATTATTGTCTATATACTTTTCTTTTACATTTTTAAAGTCTTGATTTCCTTTAAGAAATTGTTTTGCAGATTCAGAGTAATGCTTGCACGCCTTATCGTAATTCACTTTAGTAGTCTCTTTATGTGGATTTTCAAGTACTATAAATTTGTAAACAGGTTTTTCTTCTGCGGTTACTTCATCACCTGCAGCTATGGAAATCGCCGCTTTAACAGCGTATGAATGTCTAGCCACTATACCGATTTTTCCCTTTTCATTTTCTATGTTTTTTCCGAATATTTCTTTACTGTTGTCAATACACGATAAAACTAAAGACTTTTTTTCTTCTTTTGTGAATTGCTGTCCATAAAACTTTTGGCGTATATCTTCTTCTTTTAGAGAAGATAGCTTTGGATCCTTTGATAATTTACAAGCTCGAACGATCTTTTCAAGTTTTTCATCAACTTCATTTTCTAACCAAGACAATACCCGCTTAGCTACTCTATCGATGCTTATATCTTCTTCATGTTTTTGATCATTCTTGAAGAGCTCTAGCTTAAATGCTGCGATAACAACTTGTCGCTGCCTCAATTTTTTATCAATCCTCCGGAACGTCACTTCCTCTCTGGGACCATATCTATCAGCTATCTTATCCCTACTAACAAATTTTTTTGGAAGATCATCCTTGCTCCAGAACATATCTTTTGCGCTAATTGACTGTTTGTCAACACATTTCACAGCATTTTTAATAATAGATTCAGTTATTTCATTCAAATATTTTATATTTCCAAAACAATATCTCTCCCTAGATTTTTTACCTGTCAATATAGTTATGCACGCTTCATTACAAGTTTGGTTGTCAAATTTATTTATCATTTGGTCCTCCAGAACGTCTAATATTTTGTCTTTACTTTTATCAAGTTCAGCCCTAATTTTCTTATATAGCTCTTCATCTTGCCCAAATCGAATTTGGTTAAATTTATAAGATTTTTCAACAAAAGGATCTTTTGATTCCTTAATGTAATAGTCTAATACTTCATCACGATAGGACCTCCAAACACCTGGTTTAGAATAATTCATATTTTCACGTATATTTGGAAATTTATTCATTTCTTTAGCAACTGCAATTTCAACTACCAGTGGCCATAAACGTCTATGTTGCGTTGATCTACCTATTCTAAGAATGTCATATATATCCACTCTTACTTTTCTAATTTCAGTGGGTTCAATAGTAATAACACAATCAAAAACATTTTTTTCCGGTTTGTAATGAACATCCCAGTTGTACCTAAAATCATGTAAGTAAACATTAACCGCATAATAAGGATTTTGTGGATCGGGTCTAATAAGGTCATATATAGACCTATAATTTTGTTTTACCATTCTCATAAGAGTAGCAAGCCATGAGCAAGAACCAAATTGGGTATCACCAGGTAAGGTAAACACTAATCCTCCTTGGTTTATATCTTTAGGCGAAGGAATAGTATTTTTTCCATTTTTGAAGTCAAAAAAAAGCTTCTCAAAAAAATTAAAATTTTTATCTTTTTCTTTCTGTTGTTTCTCTAATACTTCAGTCCAGTTTTTAAGCCGTATCTCTCTATTTTCTCTTTTATTAATCCACTTTTCTATCATTTCTTCGTTATTATGGGGTATAGCCATAACTTATTTCCTCCTTAATCAAAAAATTTAAATTATTTAAATTTCATAATTAATTGTAATTACATTATATATTTTTGTCAATATATACAGATGCCATTCTTTGCAAGAGTTCAAAAACGTGCACCCATTACTTTTATAAACAAAAAAAGATCTGGTTTCTCAGATCACTCAACATGGTACACCATAGAAGGCTCGAACTCCAAACACTCTGATTAAGAGTATTATCAAATGATTTCTTAGTTCAGAATATTGTTAAAATTTATACTATTTTAAATAAAAGTGAGTCTGATCTATTTAAATATAATTTTTTTATTAATAATTTTATACTTTTTCATTTAATTATTTATTTTTTTATAATTGTCGTCAAAATTGTGGTTAAATAGTCAGCTGGATTTTTTTGACTTTAATCAAAGACTCTCAAACTTTATATTGACACTAATAATTTTGCTAAGCCAAATTTTAAGTGTATAAAAATAGTTCTCTATTGAAAGTGATTACCATTTTAAAATAGTCATGATAATTTTGAAAAATTTATGCATGAGGAAGATAAAATTTCTCCGCTTATAAAAGCCGCAATACTTCATAGTCATTTTGAAATGATACATCCGTTCCTTGATGGTAATGGCAGACTCGTAAGACTTATTATCACTCTTTATCTTTCAGTAAACAATATACTTCATAGACCTACTCCATATTTATCAAAATACTTTAAAAAACATCGTTCGGTATATTATGAATTACTTTCAAACATACATCAAAAAGGACAGTATGAAGAATTTATAAAATTTTAGACCTTAGTGCTTTTACAACAGGAAAGACTACTTAATAAACTTACCAATGAAGATATACTCAAAAATCTAGATAATAAAGAAAGATAAAGTATTCGTATATCAAAAATACATAGATATATTTAATCAAGAATAATAAAATCACTACTTTGTATTTAAAAATATTAACTTATAAAAATTTCAAAACCAGTCATAAACAGTACTTGAAAAAATACGACCTACCCGTAGACTGTGAAATACTTGTAAAACAAGGTCACATTGATAAAGAAAATAAAAGTCCTCAAATTATAAATCTAACTCAACGCGAGAAACTGTGGAGAACGTAATTTAAATGTTGATCGAGTTAGGCAATGAATATGTTTTTAGTGATTTTTGTTTCTATTTCACCAATTGCTTTTTAAATAATCTTGATTTATAATATTAATTACCAAAGCATACATAATAAAAAGAAGGAGGGAAATGCAAATGGATATTAAACAAACAGCAGGAAGAACCCAGTTGGGAAACTTTGCTCCTAAATTTGCAGAACTAAATGATGATGTACTTTTTGGAGAAGTTTGGTCTAGAGAAGATAAACTATCTCTTCGAGATCGCTCCCTTGTTACAGTTATTGCACTTATGGCGCAAGGTCTTACAGATGAGTCTTTCAAATATCATCTAATGAGTGCAAAGAAAAATGGTATAACTAAAGAGGAAATTGCAGAAATTATAACACACGCAGCTTTTTATACAGGATGGTCTAAAGCATGGGCGGCGTTCCGCCTAGCAAAGGAAGTTTGGAATGAAAAAACGTATACAAGCGATACTAAAACAGTCCATTCTAATAATATGATATTTCCTATAGGCGAACCGAATGATGCTTTCGCAAAGTACTTTGTTGGGCAGAGTTATCTTGCACCTATTTCAAGAGAACAGATATTTATTGCAAATGTTGCTTTTGAGCCCTCATGCCGCAATAATTGGCATATCCATAAAGCTTCAAAAGGCGGCGGACAAATTCTTATTTGTGTTGCTGGTCGAGGATACTATCAGGAATGGGGAAAAAAGGCTAGAAAGTTATTTCCCGGTGATATAGTCAATGTCCCTGCCGGCGTTAAACATTGGCATGGCGCGACAAAAGACAGTTGGTTTTCTCATTTAGCAATAGAAGTACCCGCAGAAAATGGTTCAAATGAATGGTTAGAACCCGTGGATGATAATACTTATGGTAAACTAAAATGAGGAGGAAAAACAAATGAGTAAAATATTAGTAGCATTTTTCAGCGTAAGTGGTACAACTGCAAAGGTATCAAGTAAACTGGCTTCCGTTTTGAACGCGGACTTGCATGAAATATTACCGAAAAAACCATATTCTAAAGAAGATCTCGACTGGAC
>CAKUYF010000008.1 GCA_934702115.1 uncultured Eubacteriales bacterium
CTATAAATGTAAAGGACTTAGAAAGATTTGGAGCAGGATCAGTTATAGATGCCAATGACTTAGTTAATATGGGACTTATAAAATGTAAATTTGATAAGATTAAGATACTCGGTCAAGGAACTCTTACTAAAAACTTAACGATTAAAGCACAGATGTTTTCAGAATCTGCGATTAAAAAAATTGAATCTGCAGGCGGGAAGGCGGAGGTGATCTAATTGATTAGGACGTTAATAAACTCTTGGAAAGTTAAAGAATTACGAAATAAGTTATTGTTTACAGTAATGATTATAATAGTATTTCGAATAGGATCTATAATTCCGGTTCCATTTTTAAATGTAGATGCTTTAGCTGGAATGATGGGTAATTTAGGTGAAGGAGGAGCAATTCTTACTTACCTTGATACTCTTTCCGGAGGAGCATTTGCTCAAGCAACAATTTTTGCAATGTCAGTTTCACCTTACATTAATGCTTCAATTGTAATTCAGCTTATGACTGTAGCACTTCCTTATTTGGAGTCATTACAAAAAGAAGGGGAAGAAGGGCGTAAAAAGATTACAGCCATTACGAGGTATTTGACGATTGTTTTAGCACTCGCTCAAGGTACGGCTTTTTATCTTTATTTAAGAAGTGGAAGCTTTGAGGGTCAATCAATCGTAAGATATACGAATGGAATTGAAGGAATCTTTGTAGCAGTTATAATAGTTCTTTCTTTTACTGCTGGTGCTGCTTTAATGATGTGGCTTGGAGAGCAAATTAATGCTAAAGGCGTCGGAAATGGAGTATCTATCTTAATGTTTGCAGGTATAGTTTCAAGAATGCCGAGCTTAATTGCTAAACTGGTTGCTTATTTTTCTTTAGCAGTCAGTATGCCGGAAAATTTTTGGAAATTCTATATATACGTTCCATTATTTATAATTTTGTTTTTATTTATGATGTGGATAATTGTATTTATGAACGATGGAGAGAGAAGAGTTCCGATTCAGTACGCTCAACGCACTGTAGGAAGAAAGATGTATGCAGGGCAAAATACTCATATACCTTTAAAAGTAGGTATAGCAGGAGTAATGCCAATAATATTTGCAACTTCAATACTAGCAATTCCGAATTTTGTAAACTTTTTTACAAAACCTACAGGAATTTGGAAAACTATTCTTGATTCTTTTTCTATAAATGGTACAGTCTATACTATATGTTATTTCTTCCTTATATTTATTTTTGCATATTTTTACGTTGAAATAACTTATAATCCTATAGAAATAGCTAATAACTTGCGTCAAAGTAATGGAGCTATACCGGGAATTCGTCCTGGAAAACCTACAGCGGATTATTTTGCTAAAGTTCTTTCTAAGGTAACATTTACCGGAGCGTTATTTTTAGCAGTTATTGCTTTATTACCGATAGGATTTACTAATCTTACTGGAATGCAAAACCTTTCTATGGGTGGTACTTCAATAATCATTATGGTAGGTGTAGCTTTAGAGACTGTAAAACAATTAGAGTCACAGCTTATGATGCGTCACTACAAAGGATTTCTCGGTTAATAGGTGAGAATAATATCGCCGGGAAAATTATCCGGCGATTTCAACAATTTTTGTATAGTAATATCAGAAATGAAGTTGATATAATTTCTAAAAAGTAATTGATATATGCCATTTTGTTTATTTTATATTTTAAGCGTTGAAAAGCAGTAGTGAGCAACAGATTTTAGCTTTAGTTCTTATTTAAACAAAGTAGATTTATCTATCAATTTTAGAAAAGATTAATTATTAAATTCACAGTTTACTCCTGAAAGTTACGATAAAATGTGAATTTAGGACGATTAGACTTATAAATAAGTAAAGTCAGAACAGTTATAAAAGCATAAAAAGGGAGTTCGATTCAATGAATATAATACTTTTAGGAGCCCCTGGTGCCGGTAAAGGTACACAAGCTGAGGTGATTTCTGAGAAACTTAATATTCCTACTATTTCTACTGGAGATATTATAAGAGAAGCTTTGAAAAAAGGTACTGAAATGGGATTAAAGGCTAAATCTTTTATTGACAAAGGGCATTTAGTACCCGATGAAGTAGTTATAGGGATTGTAACTCAGAGATTGAATCAAGGAGACTGTAAGAATGGTTTTATTTTAGATGGTTTCCCAAGAACTGTTGCTCAAGCTGAAGCGTTAGACAATTCTGGAATAAAAATTGATTATGTCCTTGATATAGAGGTTGATGATGAATTAATTTATAAAAGAATGTCAGGACGTCGCATCTGTGAAAAATGTAATAGAACTTTTAATGTTAATACTGACAAAAGGCCAAAAGTTGAAGGAAAATGTGATTTTTGTGCAGGTGCCCTTGTTCAACGCATGGATGATAACTTAGAAACTGTAAAAGAAAGGCTAAAGGTATATTATAGTCAAACTCATGTTCTAAAAGAGTATTACGATAAACGTGGGATGAGAGTTGAAATAGATGGTACCAAGCCACTTAATGAAATTACAGCAAACGTGTTGAAAGCTCTGAGAATTGAAAAATGATAGTATTGAAAACTAATAAAGAGTTAACTTTAATGCGCGAAGCGGGAAAAATTACTGCCCGAGCTCTTAAGCTTGCAGGTGAAGCGGTTGAACCTGGTGTTACAACGCAAGAGATAAATAACATTGTTCATAAGTATATAATTTCGCAAGGTGCGACTCCTTCATTTTTAAATTATAATAATTTTCCTGCCAGTTGTTGTATATCTTTAAATAGTGAAGTCATCCATGGTATACCTAATTCTAACCGTAAAGTGAAAAGCGGAGATATAGTAAGCATAGATGTGGGAGCATGTATAAACGGGTTTCATGGTGATAGTGCATGGACTTTTCCTTGTGGAGATATATTGCCTGAATATTCTAATTTATTAAATGCAACGCGTGAAAGCTTATTTGAAGCAATAAAAGTAGCAAAACCTGGAAATAGAGTAGGAGATTTAGGAAATACGGTAGAAAGGTATATTAAATCACGTGGTTACTCGGTGGTACGCGATTTTGTAGGTCATGGAGTAGGCACGCATTTACATGAAGAACCTTCGGTTCCTAATTTTGGTCGAGAGGGACATGGTGCACGTTTAAGCTCTGGAATGACTATAGCCATTGAGCCTATGGTTAATTTAGGAACTGGAGATGTAAAAGTACTTGAAGACGGTTGGACTACCGTTACAGCTGATGGAAAGTTTTCTGCACACTTTGAGCATACTGTTGCAATTACTATGGATGGTGCCGTTATATTGACGGACCCTAAATAAGGCGGTTTAGTTGATGGAATCAAGAAAAGGATTAGTTGTTCGTTCGGTTGCAGGACACGATAAAGGAAGTTTTCAAGTAATTATAGATGAGTCAGATGGATATGTGTTCTTATGTGATGGAAAAAATCACCCTCTTGATAGGTTAAAAAAGAAAAAGCTTATTCATCTTAGAGTTACTAATACAGTTCTTGAAGAAAAAAAATTGGAAACGAATAAATCTATTAGACTAGCTCTAAAGCCGTTTAGGGAAGCTTTAAAAAATAGTTACAAAGCTTAAAAGTGTAGATAATGTAAAAAAACGAGATAAAAAGTTAAATTTATGATATAATTAGATTGTAGGAGCTTAAACTAAGCGTTTTCCACTTTCTGCTGAATAATAGTGTAGGATGAAAACCTTAGAGATTTTAAAGCAAGGGTGGTGAATTAAGCGTATAATTTTTAAATGTTGAAGAAATTTAATATTTTTATAAATTAACGCTTTAGAAATATGTCCAAGGATGATGTTATAGAGCTAAATGGTAAAGTTGTTGAAGTACTTCCAAATGCAATGTTCAAGGTAGAACTTCAAAACGGGAAAGAAATATTAGCTCATATATCTGGTAAACTTCGAATGAATTATATTAGGATTTTGCAGGGAGATAATGTTACAGTTGAAATATCTCCGTATGATTTAACACGTGGAAGGATTACGTGGAGATCAAAGAACGGTGATAAGTCACCAAAAAATGTTAATTCTGATGAAGAAAATATAGATGTTAGTGCTCAGAAGTAGTAAGTAATGGGGGAGGGAATATTGTGAAAGTAAGACCTTCTGTTAAAAAACAATGCGATAAATGCAAAATAATAAAAAGACATGGCAAAGTTATGGTTATATGTGAAAATCCAAAGCACAAACAACGACAGGGATAATTGAGATTAAAACATGGAGGTGTAATTATAGATGGCCCGTATATCAGGTGTAGACTTACCAAGAGATAAGAGAGTAGAGGTTGGACTTACCTACATTTTTGGAATTGGAAGAACAAGTGCTAAAGAAATAATTAAAAAAACTGGTGTAAATCCGGATACTCGCGTTAGAGACTTAACAGAAGATGATATATCTAAAATCAGAAGCTGCATAGATAAGGATTATAAGGTAGAAGGCGATTTAAGAAGCGAAATAGCTTTTGATATTAAAAGATTAATTGAAATCGGATGTTATAGAGGTATTCGCCATAGAAAAGGATTGCCGGTAAGAGGACAAAGATCTAAAACAAATGCCAGAACAAGAAAAGGACCTAAAAAAACAATGGCAAATAAAAAGGGTTAAATAGCAAAGGAGGAATATTTTAATGGCAGTACAGTCAGGTGCCAAAAAACCTATAACACGTAAACGTCGTGATAGAAAGAATGTAGAACGTGGAGCAGCTCATATTCAATCTACATTTAACAATACTATTGTTACTATCACAGATATTCAGGGAAATTCATTATCATGGGCAAGTGCAGGAGGATTAGGATTTAAAGGATCTAAAAAATCAACTCCTTTTGCTGCACAGGCAGCAGCAGATGTAGCGGCTAAGGCTGCTATGGAACATGGCTTGAAATCAGTAGAAGTTTATGTAAAAGGACCCGGGTCAGGACGTGAAGCAGCAATTCGTGCGCTTCAAGCAGCAGGGTTAGAAGTAAACATGATAAAGGATGTTACTCCAATTCCACATAATGGATGCCGTCCACCGAAAAGAAGACGTGTTTAATATAAAATTGATATAGGAGGTGTAATAAATAAAATGGCAAGATATACAGGAGCTGTGTGCAGACTCTGCCGCAGAGAAGGACAAAAGCTTTTTCTAAAAGGAGAAAGATGTTATACAGGAAAATGTTCAATTTCCCGTCGCCCTTATGCACCTGGACAACATGGGCAGGGTAGAAAAAAATCATCTGAGTATGGTTTGCAGTTACGTGCAAAACAGAAAGCAAGACGTTATTATGGAGTTCTTGAACATCAATTTTCTCATTACTTTGATTTAGCTAGTAAAATAAAAGAAGGAAAAACAGGTGAGAATCTTCTCTCTATTTTAGAGTCAAGACTTGATAATATAATTTACCGTTTAGGATGGGCAAGTTCACGTCCAGAAGCTAGACAGTTGGTAGTTCACAATCACTTCATGATAAATGGTAAAAAAGTGAATGTTCCTTCAATTTTGGTTAAAGTTGGGGATGTTATATCCTTAAGTGAAAAATCAAAAAATAGTATTAAGTTTAAATCTATTATTGAAGCGGGCAGCACTCGTCCGATACCTAAATGGTTAGATTTAGATATGAATAAACTTGAAGCAAAGAAGATTGCTTTCCCTGCTAGAGAAGATATAGATTTAGACGTTGAGGAAACCTTAATCGTCGAATTGTACTCCAAATAATATCGTGTTAAGTTACTACATGTGCGATTTACATTTTTTGAGGGGGTACTTCTGATACCTCAGTTTTTTTGGAGAATGTTGAGGAGGATTTGATGATTGAAATAGAAAAGCCTAAGATTAGCGTAGCAGAAATTTCTGAAGACGGTACTTACGGTAAATTTATTGTTGAGCCCCTTGAAAGAGGGTTTGGACATACACTGGGAAACAGTTTAAGAAGAATATTATTATCTTCTTTACCGGGAGTAGCGGCAAAATCTATAAAAATAGACGGAGTGCTTCATGAATTTTCTACTATTCCTGGCATTAAAGAAGATGTTACGGAAATAGTATTAAATATAAAAGGACTTTTAGCAAAATTAAATTGCTATGAAGAGAAGACTGTGGAAATAAATGCAGTTGGTCCTTGTGAAGTTACTGCAGGAAATATAATTCATGACAGTGAAGTTGAAATTTTAAATCCTGATTGGCATATAGCTACTTTGGGTTCCGGTGCAAAATTGAATATGGAAATTGTACTCGATAGAGGAAGAGGATATGTTTCAGCAGAAAGGAATAAATCAGTTAAAGAAAGTGTTATAGGAGTTTTACCAATAGATTCTATATATACACCTGTTTTAAAGGTAAATTATTTTGTAGAAAATACACGTGTAGGACAAATAACTGATTACGATAAATTATCTCTTGATGTTTGGACAAATGGAGTAGTTTTGGCTGAAGAAGCAGTTTCCATAGCGGCTAAGATATTGATAGAACACTTCAATTTGTTTTTTGGTCTTTCAGAAATAGCCGAAAAGACTAGTGTTATGGTTGAGCCGTCAAAGCATAAAGTAACTACAGATTTAGATGTAAGTATAGATGAACTTGAGCTTTCAGTTAGGTCGTATAATTGTTTAAAAAGAGCAGGAATTAGTACTGTTAGAGATTTAACGACAAGAACTGAAGATGAAATGATGAAAGTTCGAAATTTAGGACGTAAATCTTTAGATGAAGTTATTGAGAAATTACAATTATTAGGGTTAGACCTTTGTAAATCTGATCAATAATTAAAGACTGTCCGAGAGGAGGAGAATGTAAAGATGCCTAAAAAAAGGAAATTAGGAAGAGCTACTGCTCATAGAATAGCGATGCTTCGTGCACTTGTTACATTTCTTTTAGAAAATGGTAAAATTGAAACTACAGTTACACGAGCAAAGGAAGTACGATGTTTAGCGGAGAAGATGATAACCATTGCTAAAGTTAATAGTCTTCATAATAAACGTATGGTGTATTCTTTTGTGACTAAGAAAGAGGTAACTAAGAAACTGTTTGATGAAATCGCTCCTAAGTACTTAGATAAAAATGGTGGATATACAAGAATTACTAAATTAGGACCTAGACGCGGAGATGCGGCTGAAATGGCTATCTTGGAGTTAATATAATCAGACTAAAAAATGTTTCGTTCATGCTCGGATAATTCTTTGTTATTTCTTGAGTCATGGACGAAATTATGTATTAATGCGTAGTGCGGGAAGGTAGGAAAAGGATTTAGAGGGTTTGTCATTGATTTAGACAAATTTTATTTAAGTCCGAATAAATATGGATTTAATGTTGTTTGTAGCAGCTGGTTCAGTAATATCACTCGTATTTGCTTGGATTATGTTTAACAGAGTACAGAATCAACCAGAGGGTACTCAGAAAATGATAAATATAGCAAATGCCATAAGGAAAGGGGCAGATGCTTATTTAAAACGTCAATATAAAGGTGTAGGGTTATTTTTTGGAATCGTTTTTGCTGTACTTTTTGTTCTTTCGTTTTTGGGATATTTAAATCATTTTGTTCCTTTTGCATTTTTAACAGGAGGATTTTTTTCAGCACTTTCTGGATTTATTGGCATGAAAACTGCCACTATGGCAAACAACCGTACAGCTTGTGCGGCCCAAAAGAGTTTGAATCAAGGGTTAAGAGTAGCATTTTCTGCTGGATCAGTGATGGGATTCGTAGTTGTAGGTTTAGGATTACTAGATTTATCAATATGGTACTTCTTTCTAAAATATTGGTATAGTAATGTAGAAGTTATAACTAACGAAGCATTAATGGTTCAAAATATTACTTCTAATATGTTAACATTTGGCATGGGAGCTTCATGTATGGCTCTTTTTGCAAGAGTTGGAGGAGGAATTTTCACTAAAGCTGCAGACGTAGGAGCAGACTTAGTAGGAAAAATAGAAGCAGGGATTCCAGAAGATGATCCGAGAAATCCAGCAGTAATAGCAGACAATGTTGGAGATAACGTTGGCGATGTTGCTGGAATGGGAGCAGATTTATATGAGTCATATGTTGGTTCTATAGTTTCCACAAGTGCATTAGCGGTTAGTGCAGGTTTAGGGATGAAGGGCATGGCTGTTCCGATGTTGCTTGCGGCTTTAGGAGTTGTAGCATCAATTATAGGAACATTCTTTGTTAAAACCAAAGAAAATGCAACCCAAAAAATGCTTTTAAAATCTCTTAGAGTTGGTACATATATAAGTGCAGTATTAATAGCTATAATTTCTTATTTTGTTATAAAATATCTTTTACCTGAGTATATGGGAATATTTTATGGAGTTATTGCCGGATTGGTAGCAGGTGCCCTTATAGGATTTACTACAGAGTATTACACCTCGGATACATACAGTCCTACAAAAGCTCTTTCTCAAACTTCTTCTACAGGTCCAGCAACCGTTATTATTGGAGGACTTTCCTTAGGAATGATTTCAACTGTTTGGCCGGTAATTATAGTGAGTGCCACAGTGCTTATAAGCTTCTTTGCATGTGGAGGAAATGTTGAAAATATACTAAGCTTTAATAGAGGGCTTTATGGAATAGGCGTTGCTGCGGTAAGTATGCTTTCGACTTTGGGAATTACTTTAGCCACGGATGCGTATGGTCCTATAGCTGATAATGCCGGGGGAATAGCGGAAATGTCTGGATTGGGTGAAGAGGTACGTGAAAGAACCGATGCTCTTGATTCACTAGGAAATACTACAGCAGCTACCGGAAAAGGCTTTGCAATAGGTTCTGCAGCTCTTACGGCTTTAGCATTAATTGCAGCATATATTTCTGAAATTAAGACGGTATCTCCGTCCATGAATTTTAATTTAAATATTACTAATCCTCCTGTTCTTGTAGGTTTATTTATTGGAGCGATGATCCCATTTTTGTTTGCAGCATTAACTATGGAAGCAGTAGGCAAAGCAGCACAGAGTATAGTTCATGAAGTAAGACGTCAGTTCAAGAGTATAAAAGGTCTTTTGGAAGGAACAGCTGAGCCGAATTATGAATCTTGTGTAGATTTATGTACTCGTTCTTCTCAGAAGCTGATGATTTTGCCTGCGATTTTAGCAGTAGTTGTTCCAATAATTGTAGGACTCATTCTAGGGGTTAACGGAGTAGCAGGATTTTTAGCTGGTACGACTATTACTGGATTTGTATTAGCAATTATGATGGCTAACTCTGGCGGTGCATGGGATAATGCTAAAAAGCATATAGAAGCTGGAAATCTTGGAGGAAAAGGTTCGGAATGTCATAAAGCAGCGGTTGTAGGTGATACAGTAGGAGATCCGTTTAAAGACACTTCAGGCCCTGCAATTAATATTCTTATCAAGCTTACTTCGATGGTAGCTATAGTTTTTGCAGGTCTTACAATTGCTTTTCATCTTTTTTAATTTTAAAAATTGTAAACAAAATATTTGTATTTAATATTTTAATAAATTAGACTTATTTTTATGTTTTCAAAGGCTTTTAATAGCTTAATAAGTCTAAAAAAGAGTTGACCTCCTTCGGGAGGTATGATAAAATTATATTATACTTCTAAGAGAAATGGATTTTTTATTACTTTAATTATGAACATATATTTTAACTTTAAGTGAAGTTAAATTAGGTTAGGGTAAGCTTTTTAATTGAATTAAATATAAGTTTTAGGTATTTAAACTAGTTCATTTATATGTTCAAATGAAAGTAGATCAAAATTAATTCTATGGAAGTTCAGTAAGTGATACTTTTGATTAGTTAGTTTAATAATCATAAAAGAGTACTATTAAGTATGAAACCTTATGATTTTTTATAAGCTATATTGATGGATCTACTTACCCCCTTCTTTGGATTTAAAGTCTGAAGACGATGTCAGTTTTAGCTTACATTAAGGGTAAATTTTAGAGAGGTGTTAAACAGTATGTTGTTAAAAGAAGAAAAAACATTAATAATTGGTGGGCATGCACGTCATGAAGGAGATACAGGTTCTCCTGAAGTTCAGATTGCTCTTTTAACCAAAAGGATCAATGATCTTACTGAACATTTGAAGATTCATAAGAAAGATCATCACTCAAGACGTGGACTTTTAATTATGGTAGGAAGAAGAAGAAGTTTATTGAACTATCTTTCTAAGATGGATATTGAAAGATATAGAGCTCTTATTGAGAAGCTTGGTATCCGTAAGTAACCTTTAAATTTCAAACATTTAAGTTATGCAGGTAACTAAGATATGGTTGCCTGCTTATTATAGTATTCAATTAGTTAATAAATCATATTTATACTAAATAACATGAAGGAATAATTATGGAGGCCGGCACATGTTCGAAAATTATAGAGTTTTTAAAACTCAAATTGCAGGTAGGACTTTAGAAGTTGAAACAGGAAAATTTGCACAACTTGCGAATGGATCTTGTATGGTGAAGTATGGAGAAACTACTGTTCATATAGCAGTTACAGCGTCTGAAAAACCTAGAGAAGGGATAGATTTTTTCCCTCTTTCTGTGGATTTTGAAGAGAGGCTATATTCAGTAGGGAAAATACCTGGATCTTTTTCAAAAAGAGAAGGTAGACCATCTGAAAAAGCTATTCTTGCATCCAGAGTAATTGATAGACCAATTAGGCCACTTTTTCCTAAAGATTTGCGTAATGATGTATCAGTTACTTGTACTGTTATGTCCGTGGACGAGGACTGCTCACCTGAAATCACAGCTATGGTTGGTACGTCTATAGCCTTGTCAATATCAGATATTCCATGGAACGGTCCTATTTCTGGTTGCTTTGTAGGGCTTGTAGATGATGAAATAGTAATAAATCCAACTGCACAGCAGCGTAGTAAATCCAAGCTTTCACTTACTGTAGCTTCGACTGAAAAAGTTATATCAATGATAGAAGCGGGAGCGGAAGAAGTTCCGGATGAGAAAGTTTATGAAGCTATTTTAAAAGCTCATGAGGTCAATCAAGAGGTTATTAAGTTTATAAATGAGATACGTTCTGAAGTAGGTAAAACTAAATTTATATATGAAAGCTCAGAGCCCTCTTTAGAAATGTATGAAGAGGTAAGAAAATATATTGAGGAAGATTTAAAAGTAGCCTTATATACTAATGATAAAACCGTTCGCGAAGAGAGATTAGCACCTCTTTACAAAAAAATACATGAAAAGTATGATGAAATTTATCCCGGTCAGGAAAGCAAACTTAATGAATGTATGTACAAGGTTCAGAAGCATATAGTGCGTAGATGGCTGTTGGACGAGCATAAGAGAGTGGATGGAAGGACTTTAAATGAAATACGTCCATTGAGTGCAGAAGTTGGATTGATACCTAGAGTGCATGGTTCTGGACTGTTTAACAGAGGTCAAACTCAGGTTTTAACTATTTTAACGCTTGGTCCTATTAGTGATCAACAAACTTTGGACGGAATAGATTCTGAAGAGTTTAAAAGATATATGCACCATTATAATTTTCCACCTTATTCAGTTGGAGAAGCACGTCCTAGCAGGGGGCCGGGTAGAAGAGAAATTGGTCACGGAGCGCTTGCAGAAAGAGCTTTATTGCCTGTTATTCCTTCAGTTGAAGAATTTCCTTATGCGTTAAGACTGGTTTCAGAAGTGCTTTCTTCAAATGGATCTACTTCTCAAGCCTCAGTATGTGGATCTACTTTAGCACTTATGGATGGAGGAGTACCAATAAAAGCACCTGTTGCGGGGATTTCATGTGGTCTTGTGACTGAAGGTGATAAGTGGCTAACAATGTTAGACATTCAAGGTTTAGAAGATTTTTTTGGAGATATGGATTTTAAGGTTGCTGGTACTCATAAAGGAATTACTGCTATTCAAATGGATCTAAAAATACAAGGTTTAACTAAAGAAATAATAAAAGAAGCTTTAGAAAAAACCTGTAAAGCACGTAAATATATAATTGACGAAATTATTTTAAAGACTATTCCTAAGTTTAGAGAATCTTTATCAGAAAACGCGCCGAAAGTGATTTCCGTTAATGTTCCTTTAGAAAAAGTCCGTGAGGTTATAGGGCCAGGGGGTAAAGTAGTTCAGAAAATTTGTTCAGACTTTGATGTTAAAGTTGACATTGAAGATGATGGAAGGGTTTTTGTGTTAGGGCAAAAGCTAGATAATTGTGAACGTGCAGCCGGATATATAAAAGGTCTTATAACTGATCCGAAAGTAGGAAGTGTATATATAGGAAAAGTTGTCCGAATAGTTGACTTTGGAGCTTTCATAGAATTTGCTTCTGGTAAAGAAGGGCTTTGCCATATTTCTCAAATGTCGGATAAAAGAGTTGAAAAAGTTAGTGATGTTCTTGCAGTTGGACAAGAAGTAAAAGTAAGAATTACTGAGATAGATGGTAAAGGAAGAATTAACCTTTCCATGAAAAATATATAAAATAAATATGTACATTAAAGATAATATTTATGTTTTCAAAAGCGATTTAACCAAGCTTTAGGAGTGATTAATCTAAAAATGAAAAAAGAACTAAAAATAAGAAATTTCAGTATTATAGCTCATATAGATCATGGAAAATCTACTCTTGCTGATAGAATTTTAGAGCTTACAAATTCTGTTTCGACAAGAGAGATGGAAAGTCAGCTTTTGGATAACATGGATTTAGAAAGGGAGCGAGGCATAACCATAAAATCTCATGCTGTCAGTTTGTATTATAAAGCTGACGATGGAATTGAGTACCTTTTCAATCTTATTGATACACCCGGGCATGTGGATTTTAATTATGAAGTATCTAGGTCTTTAGCGGCATGTGAAGGAGCTATATTAGTAGTAGATGCTTCTCAAGGAATAGAAGCACAGACTCTTGCAAATACTTATCTCGCTCTTGACGCCGGTTTAGAAATAATACCTGTTATAAATAAAGTTGACTTACCAAGTGCAGATCCAGAAAGAGTAAGCAAGGAAATAGAAGATATAATTGGCATACCAGCAGAGGATGCGCCGAAAATTTCTGCTAAAACAGGCCAAAATGTTAAAGCGGTTTTGGAAAGTATAGTAAAAAACGTTCCTCCTCCAAATGGGAAATTATCAAATCCTCTTAAAGCTCTTATATTTGATTCCTATTATGATGCTTATAAGGGAGTAATAGTTTATGTTCGAATAGTTGATGGATCAGTTAAAGTTGGTGATAAAATTAAATTTATGGCTAACGGAGAATCTTTTACTGTTACTGAATGTGGACTTTCAAAAGCAACGAGTTTAGATTCCACTGGGAAACTGGAAGCAGGAGAAGTAGGGTACATTGCCGCATCCATAAAAGCAGTGAGTATGGCACATGTAGGGGATACGATTACTCTTGAAAATAATCCTGCTGATAAGCCGTTACCAGGGTATAGGGATGTTAATCCTATGGTGTTTTGTGGAATTTATCCTCTTGATGGTTCTAAATATTCCGATCTAAAGGATGCTTTGGAAAAGTTGAAATTAAATGATGCATCTCTTTCGTATGAGCCTGAAACTTCCGGAGCATTAGGATTTGGATTTAGGTGTGGCTTTTTAGGTCTACTTCACATGGAGATTATTCAAGAACGTTTAGAAAGAGAGTACAATCTTGATTTAATAACTACTGCGCCGAGTGTAGTTTATAAAATAATTCTTACTGACGGAACTACTTTATTTGTAGACAATCCTGCCAATTATCCATCTCCGTCCAATATACAGTCCTCTGAAGAACCGATCGCAGATGCTCACATTTATTCTCCCTCAAGTTATGTTGGATGTATTATGGAGCTATGTCAAGATAGAAGAGGAGTATTTATAGGTATGAATTATCTTGATACGGAAAGAGTGGATATCCATTACAAATTACCTCTTAATGAAATAGTGTATGATTTTTTTGATTCATTGAAATCCAGGACTAAAGGTTATGCCTCATTTGACTATGAATTATCAGGTTATCAATCATCAGATTTGGTAAAGCTTGATATTATGCTTAATGGAAATGTAGTAGATGCTTTATCGTTTATAATTCATCGTGAGAAAGCTTATTATCGAGCAAGAAAAATGGTAGAAAAATTAAAAGAGAAAATACCTCGTCAACTTTTTGAAGTACCTATTCAAGCTTGTATAGGTGGAAAAATAATAGCAAGAGAGACAGTTAAAGCAATGCGCAAAGATGTACTTTCTAAGTGCTACGGTGGAGATATAACACGTAAGAAAAAGCTCCTTGAAAAGCAAAAAGAAGGTAAAAAAAGGATGCGTCAGCTTGGAACTGTAGAAATACCTCAAGATGCATTTATGTCAGTGTTGAAATTGGAAGAAGATTAAGAATTTATTGAAAGAGATGAATTTTTTGCTGGGTGATAGTTTGGGAATTTATATTCACATTCCTTTTTGTAGAAGTAAATGTCCGTACTGTAGTTTTTACTCTTTGAATGGTAATGAAGAAATTAAAAGCTGCTATATCAAAAAGGTGTGCGATGAAATAAAAAGATGGGGAAACACTTTAAAAAGTCCTGTAGACACCGTATATTTTGGTGGTGGTACTCCAAGCTTAATTAAATCAGATGAAATGATAGATATTTTAAAGTCCATTAATGAAAACTTTAATGTTGTCATAAACCCCGAAATTACTATGGAAGTAAATCCAGCGGATTATGAATCTGTTGATTTTGAAAAATTAAAATTTTTCGGTTTAAATCGCGTATCAATAGGTGCACAGTCTTTAGACAATCATGAACTTAAAATTTTAGGAAGGCGTCATAATGTTAATGACGTTTTTTCTACTTATGAATATGTTAAAAAAGCGGGCATAAATAATATTTCTATTGATTTTATAATTGGATTTCCTGAACAAAACTTAGAAAACCTGGATAGAATGTTAAATTTTTGCAGAGATAATAATATTCCACATGTTTCAGTTTACTTGCTAAAAGTAGAAGAAAACACTCCTTATTATTTCAATGAAGGATTATTAAAATTTCCTTCTGATGATGTTTGCAGTAATTTTTATCTTTACATTTCTGAAAATATGAAAAAAATTGGATATAACCATTATGAAATATCTAATTTTGCACTTCCTGGTAAAGAAAGTAAGCATAATTTAAAATATTGGAATTTGGAGAATTATTTAGGTATTGGTCCTTCTGCACATTCATTAATAGGAAATAAGAGATTTTATTATGAAGACAATATATATAAGTTCAATAAGGAAGCTAAAATATTGTCAGAGGGAATTGGAGGAACAGAGGAAGAGTATTTAATGTTGAGACTCAGACTTTCTGAGGGTATAAAAGTAGATCAATATGAAAGTAAATTTAAAGTTTCATTTCCTCAGATATATTTTGAAAGGATAAAAAAATATGAGGCTTTTAATCTGGTTAAATTTAATAAAAATGAAATAAAATTAACTAATAAAGGATTTTTATTATCTAATAAAATAATATCTGATATTATTATTTGAATAATAAAGAAAAAAATAAAAATTTATTTTAAAATCTTCTTGACATTACATTTTATAAGGTGTATAATATTAATACAGTGAATTTTGGTTGTGAGGATGGCGGCATAGCTCAGTTGGCTAGAGCATTCGGTTCATACCCGAAGTGTCGATGGTTCGAGTCCATCTGTCGCTACCATCTATGTTAATGGCCCGGTGGTCAAGCGGTTAAGACACCGCCCTTTCACGGCGGTAACACGAGTTCGATTCTCGTCCGGGTCACCAATTATTTATTTGATAGGGGTTCATGTATGGACTGTTTTCACGTTGAGGATTGTGGGTTCCATAAGAATGGTGATACGTGTGAAGTGTATGAGTACCCCAGTATAGGTTTTGAGTTTGATTTAGCCGTAGTTAGGGTATTTGGTAAGTATCCTGATAAGGCTTATTGTATTAATAGCGTGTGCAAAGAAGTCATTTACATAATTGAGGGCGAAGGGGTTATGTATGAAGGCGAGAAAGAACATAAATTTAGAAAAGGTGACGTTATCGTTATAAAAGCTGGTGAAAGATTTAGGTGGGAAGCTAATTGCGTGGCATCCATATCTTGTACACCGCCTTGGAGTGTTGAACAATATAAGTTAGTGCCGGAATGACGTTTGTGCACAGGTTATTTTATGTTGGTTAGGAGTGCCGAATGTATAAGCTAAATTTTATAAATGATCCAAAAAATTCTTTGCTTAAGACTATAGTTAAAGGTAATAAAAAATCAGAAGGGCGTGTATTATCTGACTACATTAAAAGCTTTAAAATAGGAGAAGAACTTTTGCTGCAAGCGTCTCAAGAGTTTGTTGTTTGCGAAATTTCCTATTTAAATTTTTATAAAAGTTTTGAAGAGATGTTAAATACGGAAGGCTTTAAGAATATGATTCCTTTTGCTCAATGTTTTGATGAAGCTCTTAGGGTTTACAAAAGTTTTCCAGGTGCAAATAAAGTTAAGGTAAATGGTTGCTGTGCTATTGGTATAAAGTATTTAAGGGGAAAGTTGTTGGAATAATTTTTATTTAAAAATTTGGACGCATAGCTCAGTTGGTTAGAGCGTTCGCCTCACACGCGAGAGGTCAAGGGTTCGAGTCCCTTTGTGTCCACCATATTTAATTTTTTATGGTTATCTGATAAAGCTTAATTTTATCGGGTAATTACTTTTATTAGTGGAACTATTTTTTTATTTTGATATTTTAGGAGAAAAATGTTATATTTTTTAGAGCTTGGTTTAAATGAAAAATATTTTAATTTCGTAAAAAACGGAACTAAACGGGTAGAAATTAGGTTGTTTAAAGGAAAATTTAGAAATTTAAAATGTGGAGATATTATATACTTTTTAAAAGAACCTTATCGCAAGGAAGTTGTTAGGGTAAAAGTTAAGAAATTATTGAATTATTCTAGTTTTAATCAACTAATTGAAAATTTCAATATTGAATCCTTAGCTGATTTTTCTGTAAGCTATGAGGATCTTATAAAGGATTTAAATGCTTTCTATTCATATGAAATGCAGAAAAAGTTCGGAACGGTAGCAATATGTTTTGATTTAATAGAGGAAAATTAATACTATAAAGATTTTTAAATTATCATCCAAGAGTATGTTTTATTTGGCATTAGGAATGTTGACATTTAAAAAAGCATGAGAGTTTGTTCTTCAAAGGTTTTTTCTTTTATATTTTATCCAGACAATTTGGTCTGGTTTTTTTATTGGAAATAAAATGTAATATGTTGAAAAGTTTAAAAGTTATTATTTTTATATGATTAAAATCAATCCTATGGGCAAAAATACCTGTATCTAATAAATTTATATTGGAAGGTGAGTATAAATGGACGTAAAAAGAGGAGATATATTTTACGCCGATTTAAGTCCAGTAGTAGGATCAGAACAAGGAGGGGTACGGCCTGTTCTTATAGTTCAAAATGATGTAGGGAATAAACACAGTCCAACAGTAATTGCCGCAGCGATAACCAGTCAAGATTCAAAGTCAAATTTACCGACTCATATTAATATATCTGCAGGATGTTCGGGTCTTGCAAAAGACTCCGTGGTTCTTTTAGAGCAAGTAAGGACTATTGATAAACGACGCCTTAAAGAAAAACGAGGATCTGCAGACAGATATGACATGAATAAAGTAGATCAAGCGCTTTCAATAAGTTTCGGATTACCACTGGGAATTGATTCTACATACTAAGACAAATTAAAAAAATCATTATGTTTTAATATAAATAACAGTTTTTAAATTATCTTTTAGTGAAAAATTAATGGTCTAAAGAGTTGTAACGTGGTATAATAGCATAAAATGGAGAAAAAGTTTAGGTCGAATTGAAAAAATATATATAAACTACTATTAATGTCTATAAATAACTTGTAAACAGACTTATTTTCTCCATTATTGAGAATTCTTTAGGCAGAGGTGAGTAAAGTATGCGATTAAAACGTTAAAAATATTGAGTTATGAGGGGAGTTGGGCTTGGAAAAGTCAAGTTATTTAGTTAAAAAGAGTAAAAATGTAAGATTTAATAAGAGCAAAAAAGAAAATACCTTAGATTACTATATAACTCATAAGTTAACAAGAATTAATACCCGAAATGATACGAGCTCAAATGAAGAAAATAATCTAAAGATAAATTTTTTGAAGAAAAATTTGAAAGCTACAGAAGTATTACCGGATCATATGAAAAAACCTAAGGACACTCCCAACAATTTAGGATATTTTAAAACCAGATTTGGAACTATCTCTGTAGGTTATAATAAGTATAAGAAAAATACAGATATCGTTTTTACTTTAATTCCAGAGACATTTGAAAAAGAAAATCATATAAAAACTAAAAAGCTCGAAGATCCAAATAATTATTTGGGGTCTGAATGGAAAGCAAATAAAAAACACTTTAAAGCGAGCAAATTAAGTTTTAGATATGATTCCGATATGGAAGAAGTTCAAAAATTTGAAGATGATAAAGACGGTATACCTGATAAGGAAGAAAAACTCCTTTATGAAGATGAGAAAGAAGAAAATCAGATAGAAAATTTGAAGAAATTAAAAGCGTGGTCTTCTGAGACTCAAAAAAATCAAATTAATAATAAAATATCTATGTTAAGAGAAATTCAAGAAGAAAAAAATGAAGATAATTTAGAATTTATAAAAGAAGTAAAAAGTTTTGTAAATAATTTGAAAAAAGGCAAGCTTAAAAAAATGATTGATTCAGATGAGGCAATAGCTCGTAGCAAGCGAGTGATTGAGTTGTCAAGAGAAATGAACATTATATTTCTTAAAAGGATGATTGAAAGATTAATAAGTGAAGGTAAGTTTGAAAAAAACTTAAAAGAGTTTATTGATATTGATCTTAACAGTCTTACTGAAAATCAATTAAGAAAAATTGCTAAGAGTTTAAATATTGTTTCTTGAAATAAAATAAATGTGGATAACTATAAATTAGAGTTCATTTCTCTATTTTATGTGTTATATAAAATAACTTAGATTTTTAGTATTAGAAAGGAGTTGAAAGGTTCTTGCTAGTTGATAGTAGTGAACCGAGAGAATTATGGCAGAATATTTATCTCCGGGAGTTTATGTAGAAGAATTTGACAGTGGCCCTACTCCAATGCAAGGTGTTGGTACAAGTACAGGAGGATTTGTAGGTGTTGCTGAAAAGGGTCCTATTTCTGGTGCCCCAGTTCTTGTAACAGGTCCGGCAGATTTCACGCGCAAATTTGGTGGATATTTACATGAAAATGAATTTGGAGATTATAGATTTTTAGCACATGCTGTCAATCACTTCTTTATTAATGGTGGATCTAAAGCGTTTATTATGCGTGTAGCGCCTTCAGATGCAACCATTGCAAAGGCTGTATGCCAAAAAGGAAAAGAAGGTATTTTAGAGATTTCTGCTAAAGATCCCGGTGCCTGGGGAAATTCAATTGTAGTAACTTTTGAGCCCTCAAGTAGCAGTAAAACTCAAATCCTTGAAGATCTAGGCAAAGCTCAATACAAATTAAAGAGTGCAATAGGTTTCAATGCTGGTGACGTTGTAGAGGTAGAAGGTGATGGAGAGCCTAAGTACGGTATGGTTACAAAAGTTACCGGAAATGTAGTTACATTTGCTGAGGCTTTTGAAGGAAATGTTGTAGACGCTGGATTACTTCCTAAAGTTACTATTAAAAATTGTGAAATGAACGTAGTTGTAGAACAAGGTGAGGTTCTGGAAAAATATAGTGGTGTTTCTTTCAATGTTCTTTTACCCAATTTTATAGAGAAGGCTATGGCTAAATCTGAACTAGTCAATCTTAAAGCTCAACCTATGGAAGAAGCTGTATCGCCGTTAGATGTAGTAAAACAAGTATTCGATGTAGAAGGTGAAGAAGTAAAAATAACCTTGAGTGGTGGACAAGATGGTACGGCTTCTAACTTAACCGATGCAGATTTTATTGGTAAAGACGAAGGACCTGGTTCTAGAACAGGCATTCAAGCATTTTTAGATAATGCAGATGTAAATATAATGGCTGTGCCGGGAATAGTAAGTCCAAATGTTCAACTTTCTTTAGTTGCACACTGTGAAAAATTATCAAGTAGGTTTGCGGTTTTAGACATGCCTATGACAGCTAAAACTGTAGAAGATGTTTTAAAGCATCGTGATATAGTAGATAGTGATTACTGTGCTATGTATCATCCTTGGCTTCAAGTATTTGACCCGTTAGATAAAAAAGATACATTCATTCCCCCTTCAGGCTCAGTGATGGGAATATATGCCAGAAGTGATAACGACAGGGGAGTTCATAAAGCGCCTGCAAATGAGGTAGTTGCAAATTGTACAGGTTTATTTGTGAATTATAATGTTGGCGAGCAAGACTTATTGAATCCTAAAGGAGTCAACTTAATACGTAAATTCCCGGGTGCTGGAATAAGAGTCTGGGGAGCTAGAACTGCTTCCTCCAAAGCTTTATGGAAATATGTAAACGTAAGACGTTTATTTATATACATTGAAGAATCCATAAAAGCAAATACAAACTGGGTAGTATTTGAACCCAATGATGTAACTCTGTGGTCAAGAGTAAGAAGGACTATTGAACTCTTTTTGGAAGGCATTTGGAGAACCGGGGCATTGGTTGGCGCTTCACCAGCGGACGCATTTTTCGTAGATATCGGACAAAATACTATGACTAAAGACGATATTGACAATGGACGTTTAGTATGTGTAATAGGCGTTGCACCTGTTAAACCCGCTGAATTTGTAATTTTCAGAATAACTCAAAAAACAGGTGAATAAAAAACTTATATCTGATTAGAAAGGAGTATGATGTAAAATGGCAGACGGTTTAGCAACCGCAGGTATTCAGAATTTAGGTACAGAGGTATTATCCACTAGAGAATCAATTACGAATGGACTATCTTCTCCTTTAAGAGGATTCAGGTTCACAGCGAATTTTGAAGGATTAGGTACTACTTCATTTAAAACTGTTTCAGGATTTTCAACTTCAGTAGATAGTAATACTTACCGTGAAGGGGGATTTGGATATCTTACTTCCAGAAAATTACCCGGTTTGGTAAGTTACGATGATATAACTTTAGAAAAAGGTCTTTATTCTAATCCACTTTTATATAACTTCTTTAATGATTTTCTTGAAGGAAATAATTTTACACCTGTTAATGCCGTTATTACGGTTTATGATAACGCAGGAAATCCAACAGCAAGTTGGAGCGTAATAAATGCATGGCCGACCTCTTATAGGTCTGGAGACCTTAGTGCTGAAGACTCTTCAATATTAATAGAGACTTTAACTTTAGCACATGAAGGCATTAAAAGAGACGTTTCAGTAGCCACAGGCTGATTAAATAAAAAATTTTTATATCTAGTATTTCTCCTCGTGTTTTTGCCACGGGGAGAAAGCGGTAAATTTTTAGAAAGAGTGATTATTTTATGGCTAATACTTTTGAAACAGAATTTGAATTTGAGTTACCACGTGGATATGTAGATAAAACAGGGGAAGTTCATAAACGTGGTGTTATGAGACTGGCAAATGCAGCAGATGAAATTGTTCCCCTTAACGACCCGCGTGTTAAGATGAATCCAGGGTATTTAAGTATATTACTTTTAGAAAGAGTAGTTACAAGATTAGGCAAGCTAAAAAAAGTAGATGCTCATGTAATAGAAAGTTTGTTTACGGCAGATATGGCTTATTTACAGGATCTTTATCAAAAAATAAATTCTGTTGAGCCGCCGGTTATGAAAGTGGTTTGTCCGAAATGTTCACATGAATTTAGGATGGAAATACCTTTTTTCGGGGAAGCCTAAAAAGTTATCCGGTTGAGGTTATTTATGAAGAGATAGCTTTTTTGGCTTATTACTTTCATTGGTCTCGCTGTGAGTTAATGGAATTACCGCATCGAGAAAGGATAAGGTTTTGTTCCGAAGTTTCAAAAATAAATAAAAAGATGAATTCTGAATCGAGTGGCAATAGAAAAAATATATTTGACATAGATTAGAGTTTCTGCCCTTAAATAGGAGGATGGATGGATGCTTGGATTAAATACTTATGCTACAACAGAAAACGGCGAAGCGGTTGATATGATACTTACGCCGAGAATATCCGCGATGGACTGTGCTTTTTCTTCATTTAATTTTATTGTTACGCTTAATGAGTTTACGTTTGGATTTCAAAGTGTTTCCGGATTTTCAATAGAAAAAAATGTTGATTACATTTCCGAAGGCGGAGTTAATGACCATGAAATTATGGTTGAGAAGCCTTCTTATGAGCATCCGACTCTTACCTTTAAAAGAGGAATGATTATGAGAAGACCTACAACTAAAATTGAAACTGCACGTGCTGCAGCGGCATCAATCTCGGATAATATAGCAAGAAAGACTGCGTTGATAGGTGTTAATATGATGGATCCTCAAGAAGCACTTGATTCAGGTCCTTCACTTGGAATAATTAGAGTTTTTAGCAGAGAAAGAACGCTTAAAGCAATGTATTCTTTTTTATCTTTAGGTACTATTGCATGGAGAGGAGACGATCTGGATGCCAGCTCGGGTAATATATTATGTGAAGAGTTCACGGTTGCTCATACTGGTTTAACAAGACATTCCTTGGATCCCATACCTCCAATTGTTGATAGCATTGTAAATTTAGTTTCTGATGCCAAGACTTTTAGTAATGCGCAATCGGTATATATTAAAGC
>CAKUYF010000009.1 GCA_934702115.1 uncultured Eubacteriales bacterium
CGTGTAACGTCAAATTCCTTTCCTACCTCTTCTAAAGTTCTTGGACGACCATCTTTTATTCCAAATCTCATCTGCAAAACTTTTTGCTCACGTGGTGTCAAAGTTTCGAGTATTTTTAAAAGTTGCTCTTTCAACATAACGTTTGAAGCTTCTTCTACCGGCGCTAAAGCTTCTCCATCCGGTACCATATCTCCTAAATGAGTATCATCTTCTTCTCCGAGAGGAGTCTCTAATGATAAAGGATCCTGAGAGGCGCGCATTATCTCACGAATTTTTTCTACAGGCATATTAAGCTCTTCAGCCACTTCTTCTGGCGTGGGTTCATGACCATTATTATGAAGAAGTTGACCGGATACTTTACGAACCTTATTCATTGTTTCTACCATGTGCACAGGAATACGAATAGTTCTTGCTTGATCTGCTATTGCACGTGTAATTGCTTGCCTAATCCACCAAGTAGCATAAGTAGAAAATTTAAATCCTTTAGAATAATCAAACTTTTCTACTGCTTTCATAAGCCCTAAGTTGCCTTCTTGAATTAAATCAAGAAAATGCATACCTCTGCCTAAATATTTTTTCGCAATACTTACTACTAATCTTAAATTTGATTCCGAAAGTCTTTTCTTAGCCTTAGCATCTCCTTGCGAAGCACGATTAGCTAATTCAAGTTCTTCTTCATTGCTCAAAAGAGGAACTGTCCCAATTTCTTTTAAGTATGCTTTTACGGGATCATCTGTAATTAAAGCATTTTCATCATTAGAAATTCTATGAACATGAGACCCACCGTCTCCTCCTTCTCCAAATCCATCTACTATCTCTACACCCAAAGACTCCATAGAGTCATAAAGTCTTTCTATTTCGTCCGGATCAAAATCCATTTCTCCCATGGCATCAAGTACATCTCCTGTACTCACACGCCCTGAACCTTTACTTTGCTTTGTTAAATCACTTATAACATTATCCATATCTGAATCTATATGTGTAATCCCTTGCATTTTATTCCCCCTGTCTTTTAGCTTCTCTTAAAAAATTTTCAATATTAATTATTAAGTAAATCATAACTTATCCATTTTTTTAATATATTCTTGAATTTCCGTTTCTGAAACATTTTTTATATCTTGAAATTTCTTTTTCTCCTTTTCTTGCTTGAGAATATTGATAGCTTCATCTATATATTTATCTTGCCCCATGTAACTCTTAAAAGTACAAATTATCTTTGTAATTCTTCCTATTTCTTTGACTGAAAATTCATAATTCGATATTGTATTTATATCCAATTTTCCACCCTTTAACTGAATGTCTTTTAAGCACATAAAAACTTTCTTATTAAATTCAGTTAAAAAACAATTTTCATTTACCTTCGAAAATATAGTATTGGCTAAATCGGGATTGTTTATAACACAAGATAAAATGTTTTCCTCCGCTAAAGCAGCCCTTAAATTATTTCGTTTTTCCTTATTTATATCATCATTTAAAGCGGCTGTATTCTTTTCAATATTCTTAAACTCTTTAAAAATTACTCTTTTTTGATTTTGTTTTATATACTTATTTATCTGAATAGAAATAATTTCTTTATTTACTCCCATTTCTGAACTTATCTTGAGAGCATAAACTTCTCTTTCTAAACTGTTTTTACACTGCGATAAAATTTTAGCACTTTCCGTAAGATATTTTATTTTTCCTTCTGAAGTATTTAAATCGCACAGTAATCTTAATTTTTCCAACTTAAATTCAATATCGTTTTTAGATTTTTCAATCAAACTGTTAAATTTAAATGACCCATTTTTCCCTTGTAACCTTAAATATTCATCTGGATCCTTACCGTTAGGCATAGAAATTATCTTTACTTTGAGTCCATTATCTCTAAGAATCTTTATGGCTCTTTCTGAAGCTTTTTGACCGGCTTCATCGGAATCATACGATAATATCACCTCTTCTACATGTCTTGACATTAACTTTGCCTGAAAGGGAGTAAGTGCCGTACCGAGAGTAGCTACAGCATTTTTAAATCCTGCTTGATGAAGTGCAATAACATCCATGTATCCCTCAGTTAAAATAAAATTTTTACTACCCGACTTCACTGCAAAGTTAAGAGCAAATAAATTACTGCTTTTTTTAAACACAAGAGTATCAGATGTATTTATGTATTTGGGCTTTTCGCCAGATAGGCTACGTGCTCCAAAAGCTATAATGTTGCCACGTACATCAATGATAGGAAACATTAATCTACCGCTGAATCTATCAATTTCCTTCATACTTCGAGACATAAAGGCTAAATTCGACAACATTATATCTTTTACATTATATCCTCTTTTCTTTAAGTAGTCTATAAGGGAATATCTACTATCAGGTGAATAACCAAGCCCGAAACGATTTATCATACTACTGCTCACAGCTCTTGAAGCAAGATATTCTCTAGCTTTCATACCTGATTTTCCTATAAGACATTTATAGTAATATTTAGCAGTTTCTCTATTGATTTCATAAATAAGTAACTTTTTCTTATAAGTTAGATTGTCTTCCTCGCTGACTTCGAAGCTCATCCCCGCTCTTTCTGCAAGATACTTCACCGCTTCAATATAATCATAGTGTTCTATAAGCTTTAAAAATGTAATTACATCTCCGCCTACTCCGCATCCAAAACAATAAAAAGATCCATTGGCAGGATAAACACAAAAAGATGCCGTCCTCTCTGCATGAAAAGGACAAAGTCCCATCATATTCCTGCCTTTTTTTTGAATATCAACGTACTCTGAAATTATCTCACATATATCATTTTTTTCTTTAATTTCAGATATAAAATCGTCTGAAAGAATCATAAAAGCTATTCACCTCTCAAACTTCTTATCAAGAATATGTTATTAAATCTATAATTTATTTTTTTAATTAATTTCGCTTTATAACTTGAAAATTATAATTAAACTAGAACACTTTTGAAGGATGAGGAAGAAATAAATCATTAAACAAGCTTATCGCAAATGGGTCAGTCATTCCGGCTATGTAATCACAAACCGCTCTGTCTACTCCCTCATTTTTTGCTATTAATTGCAAATATTCAGGAAGTTTATTTACATGAGTTTTAAAGTAACTATACAGTGAACTTATTACAAAAGGTACTTTCTCTTCCTCTGAAAACGACCTTTTATTAAGATAAACATGCTTGTACATAAAATCATGTATCTTATTGAAAATGCATTCCATTTCTTTACCTAAGCTTATATTTCCACCTTCCGTGTTATTAATAATGGAATTTACCATGATGTTTATTCTAGAAGAAAAACTTAATTCCATTACATCTAGTATGTCATTAGGTACCAAGCTTATATCTAGCATTCCCGCTCGCATGGAATCTTCTATATCATGGTTTATATAAGCCACCTTGTCGCATAGTCTTACTAACCTTCCTTCTACGGTAAATGCCTCTTCACCGCAAGTATGGTGCAATATCCCATCTATTACTTCTCTAGTTAAATTCAGCCCTTGACCTTCTTTTTCCAAAACTTCTAAAATCCTCACACTTTGCTCATAATGACTAAATCCTGAAGAACATAATTCATTAAGAACACTTTCTCCGGCATGTCCAAAAGGGGTATGCCCTAAATCATGCCCCAGAGAAATAGCTTCCGTTAGATCTTCATTAAACCTAAGTGCTCTAGCAACAGTACGTGAAATTTGAGAAACTTCTAAAGTATGAGTCAATCTAGTCCTATAATAATCTCCCAGCGGAGATATAAATACTTGAGTTTTATGTTTTAAACGCCTAAAAGACTTACTATGTAAAATTCTATCTCTGTCACGCTGATATTCAGTACGTATATTACAGGGCTCTTCATAAAATTTTCTACCTAAACTATTCTTAGACAATGACGCTTCTTTACATAATGTCTTTGCTTCTCTTTCTTCAAGCTCTTCCCGGATACTTTTAAACATATACATTTACAACCTCCTTAATCTATTCAAACTTAATATCATTAAATATTATAGTAGCTTTCTCCGATTAAATTGGTACTTTGTGAAGTTTTTAATAAATTATTGATTTTTTCTATAACTTGATTGGTTAAATGCCAAGGAACATAAAACAAAATTTTTATTTTACTTTCATAATCTATTTTTTCTATTCTACCTTTAAAGTGAAAAATAATGGAGTTTAGCTGATTGTAGTATTTATATTCACACTCCACAAGAATTTGATTACACTTACTCATTTTGACCGTTCCGGATAGCTCTATTACATTTTTAGCACCCGAAACATACATTCTTCTGAGCCCACCTGTTCCGAGCAAAATTCCTCCAAAGTATCTTACGATTACAATCAGTATATTTTTTAATTCAAAGCCTTTTATTACTTCCATAATCGGTAATCCTGCAGTCCCAGACGGCTCACCATCATCACTGTACCTTTCCGCAAATTTATCATTTAATCTATATGCGTAAACGTGATGCTTGGCACTATGATGAAATTCTTTTATATTATTTAATTTTTTTTGAATTTCAGAATCGGTTTCTACTTTAAAACTGTACGATATAAATTTTGAACGCTTTTCCACTTCCTCATAAACACATTCCTGATAAATAGTCCTATATTCCATTTAACTCTTCACCATTCAACGTAATAGGCAACGCAACAAATGCGTCGCCTATTATAATAACTAGAAATTTTAAATCACTTAACTATTTTGCACAAGCTAAACGTTTTTTGAATTTACCTATACGTCCACCAGTATCAACATATCTTTGTTTATCTGTATAAAAAGGATGACATTTTGAACATACTTCTACAGTAATATCCTTACGTGTAGATCTGGTAGATATAATGTTTCCACAAGAACATCTTACTTCTGTATTCTCGTATACAGGATGTATTCCGGCTTTCATTTATAATTTCACCTCTTTAAATTCAAAAGCTTACTTAAGACATAAACATGTATTACATTCTATCATACTTTATAAAAGATTGCAATAGTATTTATTTTTTAAATTAAATTTCAAATTCCAATATGGAAATTATTACGCTTTACCATCACAAGCTATAGATACTGAACTGTGATTATGTTTAATTAACTTAAAAAGCCTTATTCGGTTAAATCTTTGAATAAACAAAAAAGGTAAGTTCACTAATATGGGAATTAAAGAAAACAATATAGCATAAACAGTTGAGTTTACACAGAAAGATACTACCCAGTACATGCTACACATAAAATGATTCCATTCCGCACGGCATGTTTCAACTATAAATCTTTCAATGTATTCATTATCTATTCTTGTCAGAGATTTCAAAGAACGTTTTGAAAACCCTTTTTTGGCCACAAATTGGGGCAATTTATCTTTCCACTTCTTTATCTTAAGTACATTAATATAAAAACTTCCGTTTTTTTCCCAATTTCTAGTTGTATACATCTGCTTCTTAGGGTTAAAAAAAGACGTACTTAAGTTCATACATATAACCAAAATTGTTAAATGCCATGCGAGCATAAGAAAAAAATTTATTAATATCACTTTCCCCGGAGTAAAACCACAGAGCATAAGTACCACTCTTTCTTTTAACTAACTGTAAATCTTAATTATACCTCTAAGTTTTTCATTGCTTCTCGCGCTTCTTTTAATTTAGAATCAGCTTCTTTAATTGAAGCAGTGCGATCTTCTCCGAAAGCTTTTGGTACTGCTTTTACATACATATTAATGGCTTGAATATATATTTCGTACGCTGCCATCATTTTTTCATAATGGCCCTTCAAGTTTTGAGGTACTTTCGGTCCTAATTCTTTCTCCAGTAACTTAACAAACTCTTCAATCTTAACAGCAGTCTCTTCTAATTTTTTAGTAGAAGCTTCACTTCCATTATAAGATATTACTTGGTCCAAAAATTTATCCAAAGCAGACTCAAAACTTTCGTTTTGTACTACAACTTCTTTTACATACTCAGCTTTAGTAAAAACTTTTGAAGAATTTATTCTAAAAAAAAGTATGCCTCCAACTATTGCTAATGTAAATATAAGAATTATTACTACCCACTTTTTTTTATTCTTCATTTTTATTCTTTATCCCCTTTCATTAAAAATCCGATTTTATAATATCATAATAATTAAAAATCTTCTACATTAATAGAGTTTTTACCAAACTTGGCATCTAAACCATAAAAATTTTTAATTATTCATATTTATAAATAGCTAATCCTAATGTTTATTAGTTTTTTAACATTAACTAACAAAATAATTCTATCATAAATATAAATAATATCAATATTTATATAATAAAAACAGCCACCAAAATTAGTGACTGTTTATTTTCCGTTAAAATCCAAACTTTAAATGGAAATTATTTCTTTAAACTGTTATTCTCGGCAACTTTAGCCTCATAACGGTTACTAAGGTTAAATACGGAACTTACCCATACTAATACTGTTCCAGCAAACAATATTGAAATTGTAACTACGTGATCAGTTAATTTGGAACCTGCAGCTACTACACTAGTTAAGACCATTCCTACTGCAGAAGCACCCGCTTTACCGGCACGTCCTCCGATAACTTCAACTGCAGCTTGACCTTTAGTTCTGGTATCTTCATCAAGTGGTAAGTAAGCCATATTCTTTGTAGAATCGAATAAGCAGTATTTAACACTTTTTGAAAGAGCATCTTGTACAAGTCCAAACCATACGGCTAATGCTGTAAAGCTTGCTCCGAAAATGGTTGGAGAAACATATTCACCATAAAGCACTATTCCAAAGAATATTCCACCAAAAATAGCTAAGATAGAAGCAGGAATAAGTGCTGCTGTTCTCCATTTGGTTTTTCTAAGTATGTTTTGACCTACAAATGAAGCAATTATAGTTAACACACCAGTTAACATGGAAAGGTTAGCCATCATATCGGAAACTCCGTTAGAACCTTTAACCATACTATCCGTATATTTTTTCCATACTACTTCGAAAAAGTTGATTCCAATTCCGTAACAAAGAACTATTGCACAGATCATTAAGAGATACGGAGATTTACATAAAATCTTAATTCCATCCATGAGACCTACTTTTTCTTTTTTCTTTTTAGATTTTACCTGTGTAGGATCATAAAGTCTTGGATCTTTAAGAACAACAGCATTAATATACCAATACATTATCATTGTTGCGATTCCAAATGCTATACATGCTCCAATACTTATGTATATATGAGCATCACCGGGCATTTTTGCGAGAGTTTTCAAAAGTCCACCGGAACATACAACACCGATGTTTCCTACTATTGCATAAAGTCCAAAGAATCTCTTAACTTCATTTTTCATTGTAACTTCATATGCAAACTGCCAGAAAAGTGAAGATATTGCCATGGTTCCCCAAAGCTCTGAAAGTACATAAAATAACGTAAAAGACCAGTTAGTAAGGCACGGAATAATCCAATAGAAAAATGGTGGCCACGATGCCTGCATTGCACGAACTGTTGCTTCGTTAGCATGAATAACCGCACGATTTGGATATAAGAACAATAGGAATATTGCATAAAATGCCATAAAAGCAGAAACCATGATATAAAAAGTTTTCTTAAATCCAAATTTGTTAAGTAAAAAAGTATAAACTATTACTAGTAAAAAAGCAGCTGGCATAACAAACCATAGTTTAAGCTGAGGAACAAGCTCCGCTCCTCCTCCTATCGCTTCTTTTCTAACTAGAGAGTCTTTTAAGTCTCTTACCATTGTATAAACAAACAAAATAAAGAACATTAAAAAACTCATCGGTAAAAATTTCTTCATTTCATAACCATGAATTGGCCACAATATCGACTGTAGCTTACTAAATTCAGGTTTCTGAGTCGAAGTTTGTGTTGAGTCGCTCATTCTGAATCTTCTCCTTCTTTATAATAAGTCAGACATATACGCATATAATTTCATCTCAGTCTGTACTAATAATCTTTTCACCTTCACTTTCTTGCCTTGAATAAATTGGCATAAACAGCACATGAAAAATCCATTATACACTTTTTAATACTAACCATACGATTTTATGATAACATATAATTGAATTTTTAGCTATAAGAAATTTTTAGCATATGCTCATTATTAAATGTATGATTTATACACAAAAATCATGTAAAAGATAAAAATCAACCAAGTTTTCAAAACTCTAATTATTTTATTGAATTTATTTAAGTAATATGATATAATTATAGGTAAAGAAATTAGTATTTGGTATATTTTAGTAAATATTAAAATTACATTAACACCAAATTATTTCTTAATCTAAATTATTTAAGGAGAAATTATTATGGCAAAATGTCAAATTTGCAGTAAAGCTGTATCATTCGGAATAAAAGTTTCACACTCTCACAGACGTTCTAACAAAATGTGGAAGCCTAATATTCGTAGAGTGAAAACTGTTATAAATGGTACCCCTACCCATATTTATGCTTGCACAAGATGTATGAGATCAGGAAAAGTTGCATCTAATGCTTAAAAATTGACCCATTAGGATATAGGAACATGAAAGTAATCGAAAAAGAAAATAGTATAGTTATTCAAAATCCTGAAAATTTTGACCTTAGTCAAACTTTTGATTGCGGTCAATGTTTTCGTTGGGAATTATTGAACGATAAATATTACGGTATCGCTTACGGTAAAAAATTATGCGTATGGCAAAAAAATAATGAAATTACTTTTGAGGGCATTAGCATCAGTGAATTCCAAAAACTTTGGAAAAATTACTTCGATCTCGATACTAACTATTCCGAAATAGGAATGGAACTTTCTAAAATTGATCCTTTGGTAAGTAAAGCTTATAGTTCCTACCCGGGAATAAGGATCTTAAACCAAGAACCTTGGGAAACACTCTGTTCTTTCATTATCTCCCAAAATAATAACATCCCAAGAATTAAAAAGATAATTTCCAGACTTTGTAATTTATTTGGAGAAAAAATCGAAGGAACTCAATCCGATTTTGCTTTTCCTTCAGTTTCAGTACTTTCCTCCTTAGTTGAAAAAGATTTAGAACCTATAAAATGCGGTTTTAGAGCAAAATATATACTTGATGCAGCTAGAAAAGTTTCAACAGGAGAAATAAGTTTAGATTCTATTAGCATCCTTTCTACTTCTGAAGCAGAAGAAGAATTAATTAAAATAAATGGAGTCGGACCAAAAGTCGCTACTTGTACTTTACTATACGGATTTCACAGATTGGAAGCATTTCCTTTAGATGTTTGGACGAAAAGAATTATGAATACATTTTTTCAAGGTGAATCCCCTAATATTTTTGGTAAATATGCAGGAATTGCTCAACAGTATCTCTATCATTATAGTCGTATGCATGCAGACGAGCTATTTAAAAATAATTAATTCATAAAAGTTAAGCTTACTCGGAAAAATAATTAAATATCTCACATATTTTAAATGATGGAATGAATTCCAATTGGTTTTCTTTTTTCAAATTTGGTATTTCTTTCAAACTATTTAAATCATCTGTACTTTCTTGATAAAATAAATTATTAAGAAAGTTTTTTATTTCCATAAGAAACTCTGTTATTTTAAATTTTATTATGTATTCAGATTCATGTTATATTATTTAACATTCACAAGGTGTTAAAACATTATCAAGTTCTACTTCCTCTTCTGCTGCCGGTAAACACAGCGGCGGAAACATTACACACCACCAATTTTTGCCTTTCCCTTCACCTATTGTAATCCTTAAAGCATCATAAAAGCCTGCCGGTAATGTATTCTCTTGATACTTTCTAATACTGAAATACATATTCACAATTTCAACACTTACTTTATAATTATACCCTTCTTTATGTACTTCTTCTTGAGCTACTTTCTTTATTCCTTCTAAATTAGACTCTAAATTCCTTTTCGCAACTTCTAAACTTTGAGAACCTTTGAGCTCGGAACTGAATACTTCTAGAATTTTATCCCTTACTTTAAGCTTCAAGCTTTGATCTTCTACAGAATCAGAATTAGCCATAATATGTAGTCTCAGTATCTTATTACTTATACCATCACATTTATTTGTAAAATCCATCAAAGAAAAAACCAATGAAAATAAAAAGCCTAGAAATAATGCCTTAGTTTTAGTACCCAATAGAAAAACCCCTCTTCTTCATTAACTTATCTATAAAGAATTGTGGTTTTTTTTTATTATTTTATTCACTTAAAAAATATTTAAAATCCCCTTGATGCTCCTCCTCCGCTTGAAGTTCCTCCTCCTCCAGAAAATCCTCCACTATCTGAATAAGAGTCTCCTCCAAAAAATCCTCCCGATCCACTGTCAAAATCTGTATAATCGTCGTCATAAAAATGTTTTTTCTTAGAAAATAATGGGAAAACCCCTCCAAAAACACACATCAGCGCAACAATTATTATACCCACAACTACACCAATTTTACTATCGTCCAAATTATTGTCATGTTCTGCTACTAACTGTGAAACTTCCTCTGGTACGTCTAAATCATACTCTGAATATATCTCAGCCAAAATAGCTGAATACAACGCTTTAATTCCTACATCCCATTCATCATTTTTAAAAAAAGGAATGCCATAATCATCAAGAAATCTTCCTGCCTTTGAATCATTTATTCTACCCTCTAGTCCATCTCCAATTTGAATCCTTACCTCTCGTTCCCCAACAGCTAAAAGAATGAGAGCACCATTGTTTTTTTCCTTATCTCCTATCCCCCAATTTCTAAACAGATCTAAAGAATAGTCTTCTATACTTTCTCCTTCTAAAGACCCAACAGTTACAACTACTAATTGAGCTGTCGTTTTATCTGCCAATGCAGCACTATTGCTTAAAATATAATCTTCGGTTTCTTTATTTAAAACCTCTGCAAAGTCGTTTATATAAAAATTACTTGTGGGATTGATAACTGCAATTACATTTATTATACTCAAAAACCATCCTGCAATAACAAATAAAAATATACTTAATAACTGCTTTTTCTTTTTCATCAATCCCCACTCCTTAAAAATTATTCAAAATTTACAGTTGGTGCATTTTTAGATCCTTCACTCGCTTCAAATTGATCTGCTGAACTAAAACCACACATGGATGCAATTAAAACAGTTGGAAATTTTTTTATAGTTTGATTATAATTTTGAACTGCTGAATTATAGTCCTTTCTTGAAACTGCAATACGATTTTCAGTACCTGCTAACTCATCTGTTAATGCCGTAAACTGCGTATCGGCTTTTAAATTAGGATAATTTTCCGCTATAACTAGCAACCTACTTAAGGCACTTGATAATTCAGCATTGGCATTAGCTTTATCACTGACTGTTTCAGCTCCAGAAAGCTTCTCACGGGATTCAGCGATTTGCTTTAATACCTCTGATTCATGTGATGTATACCCTTTTACCGTGCTTACTAAATTTGGAATAAGGTCCATTCGCCTTTGAAGTTGAACGTCAATATTTGAATATTGACTATTTACAGTTTCTCTTAAAGTTACTAAGTTATTATAACTTCCTATTCCCCACACTCCAAATATTAATATAAATGCTGCAACTACAATTCCAAAAATACCCCATCCTGAAATTTTTTTCATTTTTTACACCTCTTTCTATTATCGTCATCGGTTATAAATAAATTTAATATATTATTCTATTGAACTTACAACTACATACGCAGAATCAGATTTATTTTCAAATTTGACACTATATGCCTTAATCTCATAAACACCTTCTTTAGCCGGTGCTGTATAAAGTCCGTTATTATCAATTGTACCCGTATTATTTTCTGCCATTCCCCAACGAACTTCCTGACTTATTGCTCCTTCAATGTGAGCCTCAAATCGGACCTGTTCTAAAGGTTTAATTCTAACGGTATTAGGAGTAATTACTACTCTTACATTTTCATCAATTACTAAATCCTCTTCTTCCTCGTGTAATTCCACAGGCTTAAATGCCCACCATCTTATATCAACTGCTTGTGCAATAGTTTTCTCCTGAAGCCTCACTCCTAAACGCACTGTCCCTTTTTCGGAATTTACTACTGCAGCTATTTGAACATTAGGCGATGATATGGAAATTTCTTCTTTAGAAAATATTCCTTTATCTCCAAATACAAGTAATCCCTTATCGTCAGTTAAGTAATTTGATTTATTATCTATAGCTGTAACTATCGCAACATTACCTTCTCCCAGGCCATGAACAAATTCATAAGAATAATAAGATTTGCCCACCTTAGGATTAAATCCTAAATTGATTCGTTCTACTCCTGTTACTATGTTATCAATTTTGGGCTCTGGCAAATCCAACACTTGGGGTACGGTTTCTTCAGATTCTTGCTTATTTTCTTTAGACGATGGGTTTATCTCTACAGGATTCTCCACCGATTGAAGTAAACTTATAAGTTCATTACTGTAAATGTACTGTTTAAAGGGATGCTTTTCAAAACTTTCAATAAAATACGTAAGTTGGTTAGTTACGATATGGAATTTAGCTAAGTATATAAATTTATTATCAACTTTTTCTATAAGCTCTGTAAAATTCTTTGCATAATAATCATTAACTATTATATCTTTTATAGGAGTAGTCTTAATTGAAACAGAGCAATTAAAGTCATTATCTATAGAAAGTTCATCTTTACCTACATTTAATTTAAAAGACTCTTTCCTAATATTTAAACCCGAAATAGCATCTGTTACAGCATCACATTTCATATAATAGTCTTTTCTAAAAGTCTTGTAAGTGGAAATCTCGGTCTCTTGAAAGTTTACATTCAATGACTTCTCTCCAGAAGTATTTTTGAAAAATTCTCCTTCTATATCAAACGAATAGCCGATCGGAGCTTCTACTCCTTCTTTCTCAAAAATTACTGAGATCTTTAGATTTTTTCCCGGATTAACATATCTTCCGATCTCTAAAGCTATTTTAATACCGTCTTTATTGTAAAGCTCTTTAGTTTCAAATATAAGGCTCTCTAGCTTAAGAGACTCTTCTTTAGGTTTGTCAGCAGTTAAAAATAATTCATACCCTTCACTTATTCTATTAAACTCCTCGCTCACACCGCTAGACTTTCCGGAACTTGAAACGGAAAAGGTAGTTTCTTTCAGATTTTCCTTATATGCTAAGCATAAATAGAGTATTCCTTTATCTTTATTTTCTTCAAAGCCTTTTATTACGTTTAAACGCCTTACATAAGGCTCTGAAACTACTATCTCACGTCCCATATAATCAAGGGCCATACCGGTTTCCAAAGAAAAAGTCTTATTGTCTACCAATATAACATCCAGCCCGGAGACAATCCCCGCACCATTTAGCATTTTATTTCCTAAACGGCGTTTTGAATTCATATAGGTCTGTTCAGTTTGAAAATCTCTTACAGTCATCAGTTTTCCGAAAAAATAGTTGTTTCTTTCGCAAGAATAATACTGTTTGTTTTCCACGTCTGTTCCCCTTTTCTTTAATTACTTTTCTTCAAATATATCTGAAAAATATTCTACAGACTTTTTATCTATTTCCTCTGATATTATAAGATTATTAGTATCTCTCTGAGTTTTGTCCAAAACCAAATCTTGATTTTTGGTTATAAAAGAGTTTATACCTAAATAACAATGATGATCTAAGTATATTTGATCATTAAGTACAACTAAATTACATATGGAATCTACTGGCTTTACAGTATTTATAACTCTTAAGAGTTCTACATAACTTTCTGTGTCTTTTACGCATGACTCTGGAAGCATTACAGTAAAAATATATCCATTATCTCCAAAAAGATTTTCAATTATTTCCTTTTGCTTATAGTAGCACATATTATCTTTAACGTCAAACTGTTCTACTATAATAGGTTCTACACCCACATATTCTTCCACTACTTTGGATATTGATCGGCGCGTACCTTTCATTTTATATATACTTACTGATTCTTTGATAAGCTTTCTTAATCTTTTCTCTCCCCATATGGAAGGATCTTTTATAGATAACCAATCAGCCATCCAATTTAGAAAATCTTTTGAAGTATGTGAAGGATCAAATTTTAAAGGTATTATATCAATTTGGTCTTCTAAGTCTACATAAATAGATTGAAAAATCCCTAAAAACCTAGATAAAAATGAATTTTCTCCTGCTTCCTTGCGATATATCTCAGGCAAATAATCTACAAAAGTTACCTGCGGAAATTCAATTTTAACTGACTTTATAATTACCGGATCCTCTACATAGCTTATAATCTCCAAACAAATCCATAAATATCTTCCTTTAAACCCACCTAGCAATATATCAGTCGGAGATTCAAAACTTTTTCCTCCGATTAAATCAAATGCATCTATTTTTCGTCCTAAGGCTATTGAATCATCTCTAATATATTCATTTATATCTACCTTTAACCTTTTGGAGGCTCCTCCAGACGGAACCACTATTTCAGGGGTGTCGCTCGCATACACTTTTAATTTATAGCTAGCACTACCGGGTAAACTCACATCTATACGAAGTCTATGCCATACAGTTCCTCTTTGCAAGCTGTCAAAAGATTTAGAAATGTATACACCGTTTTCACCATTTCTGCTTCTAAACACTAAATTATCATTTTCAAATTCTAAGTTTTTTAAAGCACTCTTATCTTTCCAATCACTTTCTCTATTGAGTATAAAGCATCTAGCTCCTGAAGCCAAAAATTTCTCCCCCTAACTCCTATAAATTTCAGAACTTTTTACGTAACTAAAATCTATCTTTTGAACGTAGTAAACTCCATTTGGCGGAATTATTATGTCTTCAGATACATTTTTCTGAGCATTGTTACCTATCGCTGTTATTCTAAGCTTATTTAAACTGGAAACATATTTCAAACGATCTATCATTCCAAATAAATCTCCGAATTTAAGCGGTTGTCCAAGGTCGTTGTTTATATTTTTAATAAAGGTTTTTACCTCTTCCTCTATATACTGATCACTCTCTCTATATGAAGAATCTACAGTTATAACACCGCTTATGATTAATCCTATATATTCCGGGCTGACGATTTTTATCTTAGTATTTATAATTCTGTATTTTTCAAGGTGATTAATTATATTCTTTCTAAAGCTTTCAGGAAGAGTCAAACCAACTTTTCTATTCCACCTTACAGCTATAGTTATACAATTTTGTTTCATTAAGTCCTCACCGGGCATATAATTAGGCAATACTTTAACATTACTAAACATTAATCCCGGAGTACTTCTTACTATGTTTTCATAGTCATTAACTGTTACTGCTCTTTGAGGATTGCTAAAAATTTCAGCTGAACGAGCTTGAGCATGAAGTAAGTTTTCTTCATTTATTCCACCTGTAGCGGGAATTATCTGACGGATTAAGCAATTATTTATAATCTTATTTTCGCTTACAACAGCGTTTATCATTCCTTCTTTTATGTTAGATTCTCTTCCAAAAGTCCTTCTTAAACTACATATTTTTATATTATTTGTTCCTACGCGTGGTGCCATTCCTCTTTCGTGGTCTCCAAATAGTATAGCATTCAAATTTTTATCTAAAACATAATGTCTATCATATTTTGACGAAGAAAAAAAGTCATCAACTCCTTCCCATTTATAGAATACTTCTTCACCGTCTACTTGCTCTGAAATCATTAATTCCAATCCATCATTAAGAATATCTTTAAAGGATACCTCTAAACCTTGATGTGATATTCCTGTACCGCTTCCCAATACCATTTTGTCTTCTAAAGTTTTTTCATAAGAAACTATCATAACCGCTTCTTCATTATGCTTTAAGGCTTTTATTTCATGCCACATTCCGCTAAGATTTACGATAGTTTCACCACGTTTAATATTTTGTTTAAATACAGGAAGCTCACTTTTTATCCATCCGCCATTTTTTTTAAAATAAATATCATTTTTTCCATACAAAGCTAAATTGCTAGATAATTTAACAACATGACTGGCCGAAATATCTTCTTTCTTTATTATAAAATTTTCACATACAGTATCGTTTTGAGCTACAATAAATACATTTGTAAGAAGATTATCTATCCTCGGAGGATAATCATATTCATCATATTCAAGTACCGCCCTTACTTTATACTCTCCGTCTAAAGGTAAAGTATCACCGTTAAATCTCATCTTTATAATTCCGGAAAACAGAAAATTATGAGTATTATCATTAACTATTTCTACTTTGTGCCAACCTACTTTACCTTTTTCTTTTCCATAATATTCCCATTTGACTTTAGCCATTTCTTCAAATTTATCAGAGGGATTTATTGGATTCCTCTCTAAGCCTTTACTTACATACACGGAAAAATAAAAATTTACTATAGATTGCTTGGGAAGTGAAGAATCAAAATTAATGGTAAATCTTCGCTTTTCATTTTTATCATTTTTTCTTCCTATGTCTTTTCCAAAAAGGAAAAACGCTTTCTTGCCATCAAATTTATAATATTCTTCCTGAGAAGGGAACTCAGGATTTTCAAATACTACACTTAATATCTTTGACTTAATGAGTACTTGTGAATTTAAATTCTCGAAAATCATATTATTGAATTTCCATTTAGTCCTTAGCGGAAGATTCACGTTATCTTTTAATCCGGAAACCTCCAATAAAGTTTCTGAACCTTTATTCTTATACATCGAAACATCTAAAAGCTTTAAAAATTTTTTTTCAACTCCTACAGATATTCGATTCAAATACTCATGCTGCACAAATTTAAGCCAAGAAAATAATTCCACCAATGTTATTCCGGGATCCGATTCTTGAAAATTAGTCCATTCCGTACTTTGATACAGAATTTGCTTCTTTGCATCTTCAAGAATACTTTCAAGCGATGTATCATTTAAATTTTGTATCTCGATCATGTTTTTCCACCTCCTTAGAAACCTTAATTTACTGTTATATTTATTTCAGGTGCTCCAAACACCGGAACTACAAATTTATATCTGTCAATATTTTCAAAATCTATCTCTTTTTTACCTTCAGGGGTTATAAGTTTAGTAAAAATATTTATATTCTTTATCCATTTAATTCTTGGAACGATTTTTATATAGTTATATATAAATTCTTTTCTGGGGAATTTCCCGATTTCCCAACCTTCTCCAGAAAAATTTCCCCGTATAGGATCTAAAAACCTTTTAAGTCTTGTTTCAACTCCACTATAAACACCTTGATATGAATTAAAGTCATCTATTACAATATCTACACTTATGGAAGTTTCAACATATCCTACTTCAAAAATTCTAAGTCTTGAAGACTGTGAAAGTGAAGCGGGAGACTTTTCATCTATAAATTTCCACACTTTATTTTTTATACCTTGAAATTTCTCATATCCTTGCATATACACTCTTGGAAGTATAGCTATTGAAGTAACTCCTATACAAGGATTACTGTCTTCATCAACATGTGAAAGGCATTTTACTCTATATATATTTCTATCATGAAACCTTATGGAATCCTCAAAATCACTTAACGAAACTAAACGATTACCACCCGAAATCTGTCCAAACACTCTTCTGGCTGCACTGTCTATGGATTCCATATCCACACCACCAAGCATCGGAGAAGGATTGTATACACCGTCAATATGAGGAATCGTACTGATAAAATCCCTAATTTCTCCCACTCCTATATTTCCCTGAGTGCCATTACATACCGAGTATTTTATCTTTATACTTTCATTATACTGTTCCGGAGGTATTTTACCGTTCCTTCCATTTCCAAATATTATTTCTCCCTTTGAATAGTCCACCTCATAAACTCTATCATTTATACCGTAGGATATAAGATTATCAACTTTTTTCCATTTTACCCATAATTTTTCTAAGCGTCCCAATTCATCATATTCAGGTTCCACTTTATCCAAGGAACACTTTAAAAATAACTCCTGTTCCGAAGTCGATACTTTCCCGAACTCATCTATCCATACGTCTACACTTGCAACATTTGAATGCGAAAGCTTACAATGCTTATCTTCTTCATCTTCTTCAATCCAAAAATATTCCTCCGGACGAGTATCCTTCTGCATAGCACGAATTGCATTGAATTTTATGTCATTTATCACGGGTCGAGTGGAAATGTCGGTATTGTAAGAGTATCTATTATCTTGATTAATAATTCTTATAAAATATCCTGTAACTCCAAATATTGTGCTTTCTATGAAGTCGTTCTTACCTATTAATGTTACAGTCTCAGTGTGTGAAAAATTATCAGTAGCATCCATAACTTCAATATGCTTCCACTCCGGTTCACCTTTGTGATTTTTTGCTAAATATTCCCATTTAAGAGTAGGATTAAATCTATGAATTCCTTCTTCTATATTTATAAGAATTCTTGTCATTCCTTGTACTAAAGGCTTACTTAAACACATATACATTGCAGGATTTTCACAAATACGTCTTTTCATTAAAACACTTAAGCCTTTTTCAGAAAGATTGATAAAACTGCTTTCTAAATCTGTTTTTACTATTACACTATCAAACTGATGCTCACTACCTTCATAGCTATACTTAATCTTTAAATCATGAACGTAAGGCGTAATAAAATTCGAATAAAAATCAAATCTATCATTCATCTTAACTATTCGTGATCTTATAGCGTATCCATTCGCAGAACCTATTGACGTATTCTGAATATCTTCCGGGCATTTAAATTTTAATATTCTCTGCGATATTTTTTCTTCCTTTAATGTAAAGAATTCATCCCCACCTTTAAAAGTTTCCAATCTTGCCCAGCCTGTCCCATTCCAATATTCCCATTTCACTCTTTCTATTTTTATATCTCCAGGTTCAAGATCAGCAAAATCTATATCGCTCATTATTGATTTGTATTTTTTGCCTGGAACTTTCAGATTGGTTTTTATTTTTACAAATTGGACTCCGGCAACTATCTCTATTGTGGATCCTTTTTTAGTAAACGCTTCATCTGAAATAATAGAAAAACGATTATACATATTATATTCTTCGTCAAAAGGGTAAAAATCATTTTCTGAAAGCTCACTCTCATCCGCAAAAAACGAGTCAGCAAGAATATAATCAGAAACAGACTTATACTTTACTGAAGTTACCTTTATATCACTTTCCGGTAATCTCTTAAATTTACATCTTAAAAAACGTGACTCTTTATCCAGTACTTTTGTGGGTACACTACCACCTTGAAACTTTACCCTTATACCAAGTTCAGTTTCTTGAACTGAATTAATACTAACCCATTTTTTGCCATCATAATATTCCCATGTTACATTATCCGGATCAGAAAAAATTTTAGGCAGTAAATCTTGACCGATAGCAGATAAATTATTATAAAATGAAAATATTATATCTGTATTTGACATATTAAATATTATGTCATCCCAAAAATATATTTCGTGACTTTGCAAGTTTTCATAAAATACATTATCAAATATTCTAAACGGAGTTATTTCTTTGTTCTTTTCCAATTCCAAATTTTCATAAACCTTGCTTATAAAATCTTTTATCCCATCTGTAAAATAAATAGCTTTTAAAGTGTCTATGGTCTCATAAATAACCATTCCGTCTTCATTGTCTGCTGGTGTAAATAGCCTTGTTCCTTGCTCAATATAAACTCCGTTTGAATTGCCGGAAGACTTTACTATTACCATACCAGTAGCCGAAGTAGCTGGCCTTAACTTAGTCCCAAGCATATTAAGAAAAGTCAGATAGTAATTATACAGGGTTTTATTATACCGGCTTAAAGTGTCTTCCATCATGTTACAAAAAACCTTGGCAAAAACTATTCCAAAATCTTCACTGTTTTCATCAAAATTCCACTCCGGTGTATACTGTTTAGCTAAATTTTTAACTTCATTCATGAGATCATTAAAATCTCTTTTATCTAACTTAGGCAGTTCACTCATATTATAAGGTAAAAAATCTTTAAGTTACTTCAATTAACTTTTATTTATAAAAAATCACTTAAAGACTTTCTTCTCCTTCTTCACATCCTTTCGTAGAGTTACAATCAACATTTAAAAGGATTTTTCCTATTTATCATTTGAATCTACACGAGTACTTACATGCTCTTGAGTCGGTTCAATATCTGTAATGTAATCTACAATTGCTTCTACCTTAGATATCGGTCCTGAAGATGCTTTTACAGAAACATTCAAGTCTCTAATATGACTTTCCCACAATTTAAGTGAATAATTAATAGAATTTTTTAAAGTAGAAACAAGCCCCGGATCTACAATTTCAAACATAAACGACCTTAAATCTGTTCCGAAATTAGGAACTATTTTTCTTTCATACTTCTGAGTACCAAGTATTATTTTTACCGCTTGTTTTACATTAGCATTATCCTCTATTGTTTTTATTTTACCTGTATTTTTATCTATTTCAATAGGGAAATTCCAACCTCTTAATGTAGTTCCCACTTCTTTTTCCTCCTACCTAATACATCAATTTATTTTAGTAATGGAACCTTTAACAACAGTCTGCCCACTTGAACTAATTTCTGCTCCAGCAGATCCGGTAGCCTTAAACTGCGCACTTGCTTCACATTCTAAATTTGCATTTGATTTAATACTTACTCCATTTACGTTAACCTCTAATTTTCCTCCTGAACTTGAAAGATTTAACCCTTTTTGATTTTCAAGAACCAAAGTGTCTTGACCTGCAGAAAAAGAAATTTTCGAATCTGCCTTAAGTTCTATTTCTCCGTTCTTAAAATCTACTTTAAAGCTCGTTTTACCAGATTTATCTTTAACTTCAAGCTGTTCATTATCTCCATCATCCAGAGAAATAACATGACCTTTTTTAGTAGTTATAGTAATTTGTTGAGCATCCTGTTTATTATTTATTTCAACTTTTAACTCTGCCGGAAATTGAATCATCATTATTTCATTTTCTTCGTTTATTTGAAGAGGTGGTTTACTTTGTGAGTTATACAAACTTCCAAGTATAACGGGATTGTTTATTTGTCCATCCACAAATCCTACTAATACCTCTGCACCTTTTTGAGGTATAAAAACAGTTCCAAAATTTTCTCCGGCAAAAGTAGCCATAACATCCGCTAAAGGACTTTCCAATTCTTCATCTACCAGCATTATTTGTATTCTATTTAGTCCATCCGGATCATTTAAATCCTTTACTATACCCCTTTTTAACCCTAATACATTATTATTTTTAAAATTATCCAAGCTACCAGTAAACATGTGCAACTTTCCTCCTTTCTAAATAAAACTTGCTTCTTGTGGATTAAACCGATTTGTGCTTAAGGTAATAATACTTGTATATTTTGACCCCCCCGGTGTAGCTCTATCTAAAACGCAATGATGTTCAATTCCGCTAATAATATAATCATTATCTATAGGATCCCCAAAGTTATCAAGTACAACTTTACTTCCTAATTCTACTTCCGGACAACCTACAGTTTCCATCTTTACTTCGGCTAAATTTAATTCACGTCTATTATAGATAGCTTCGGCTAAAAATTTAGCTTCATTTACTGAAGTTATAGTATTGTCTATAATGGTTATAGTATTAGTTTCACTTATGTTTGAAGTAAGAGAAGTCGCCGATTTACCATCCCCTATTCCATCAGAATTCGTAGCCTGGGCTTCTATCAATGTATTCCTATCTTTTTGATCCACGCCAACTACTTTAACCACTTTAGGAATTCCCCATACACTCGCACACATTCTTAAATTGAGTATAGCTTCCATAGATTTTATTTTCAACTTTGAAGAGTTAAGTGATGAAGGGCTTACAAAGTAAAGCTTTCCTAGACTTATAAAAAATAAGCTACCTGTAAGTACACTTATACGATTTAAAAAATCAAAATCACTTTCATTTCTCTGGTAAATGGGGGATTCAAACTCTACTTCTCCATTTATATCTACTTCTTTCCCCTTCAGTTTACCAGAATATTTACCACACACATTATTCACTACCACAGAATACTTTTTTATGTCTTTCTTTAACTCAGTTTTTCTACTTGCCATCATCCACATCTTGGCATCCATTCCTTGAATATTAAGTGTAGCTCGTCCTTTGTCATCCAGTTCTATTTCAAATGCTGAAATATATCCTCTAAAAACTTTTTCAGTCTCTGATTTCTCATCCACTAGATAACCTAGCGAAACTTCCAGTTCCACACCTACTTTTACTTGCGAAAAATCAGAGTGTAACTTTAATTTTTTATCCTTATACTCTGCTGACAATAATGCTAACGTTACTTCGCAAGTACTCGCTTCTCCATTTACTGAAGATAAAATATCTACATTTGTAATATATATATCATCAGACGACCACTTTTTATTTTTTATTTTTACCTCCGCTGTAGGATACAAGCAATTTCTATGATCATCCATATAATCCTTCAAAAAGCTCATAAGAAAACATCCTTTTTTTAAACATTAAAAGTAACTATATCTAAAAATTAATCAAAATATTCCACTTCTTTTTCTGTTAATTGAGAACTTACGCTCGATTTTGTTGATAATTATTTTTGAAATTGATTCTATATCAATATCGTTTATATACGATTTTATTAAATTTTCTATTTCTTTTTTTCCTAAAGTATTAGCCATCACTCGCTTTTCTATAGCTTTAGTGTCCACAATGCTAGGAGAGTAAGGTTTTGGTT
>CAKUYF010000010.1 GCA_934702115.1 uncultured Eubacteriales bacterium
AAAGTACAGTTGAATGTACATCTGTGCACTGCTTTGCAACTGTAAGCGGTCCTGTGAGCGACTTGTTGAACACAAGAAAACCAAGACGGAATGCAGGTGCCATTAAATTTGAGAAGCTTCCTGCATATATAACCCTGCACTCTGTATCCATTGATTTGATAGTTGGCACATTTTCACCTGCAAATATTACTTCGTGGTCTCCGCAGATATTCCCGGCACGAACAGAATGGATTCCAATTTCATTTTTACTTCTTGGAGAACGTAGCTTACTCCTGTCGAAAATACAGAGTGGTTTATCAGGTAAGCACTCAGAAATTTCATTTGCAATCATAAGTGCAGTACCGCTAGGGGAGTCAATTTTCTGGTTGTGATGTTTTTCTATAATTTCTATATTAAAGTCAGTACCTAGAAACTCAGTAGCTTTTTTAGTTAAACTTATTAATAAGTTTATTCCTAAAGACATATTTTGAGAGTAGAAAATTGCTATTTCTTTTGAATACTCTTTTATCTTTTCAACTTGTAGACTTGAAAATCCGGTGGTACATATTACCGCAGGGATTTCTTTTTTTGAACAGTACTCTAATATTCCATCGAGAGCAGAAGGGTGAGAAAAGTCTATAAGTATATCAGCATTTAAGTTAACTTTGTCTAAAGAAGTAAAAACAGGAAAATTTTCGTTTTCTGAATTGTTTTTATCTATTCCTGCAACTATCTCGATATTTTTTGAATTTTTTGCTACTTGGGTTATATATTTACCCATTTTTCCATTACATCCACATAATATTATTTTCATATTTTCAAAGTATTTTTCTCAAGATTTATTTGAGAAAATATTCTTTCACCATCCGTATTTAATTTTATTTTTGTATTAAATTATATTTAGCTAATACATCTTTAAGATATTTTTCAGAAGATTGGCTTAAAGTTGTAAGTGGCATTCTGCAATTTCCGCAGTCAAGTCCTATAATATTAAGGGCACTTTTTACAGGCATAGGGTTAACTTCACAAAACAGTGCTTCTATAAGTTCTAAATATTTTAGCTGAAGGTTTTTACTAGTTTCGTTATTTCCATCCATAAATTGTTTAACCATATCGTGGCATTCTTTTGGGCAAATGTTAGAAAGGACGGAAATAACACCAATTCCTCCCAGTGAAAGTATTGGGATTATTTGATCATCATTGCCTGAGTAGATATTCAAATTATCTTTACAAAGAACTGCCGTTTTTGCAATTGAAGATAAATTACCATTTGCTTCCTTGGTAGCACAAATATTAGGATGCTTTGAAAGTTTATAATAGGTTTCAGGAGATATATTTACTCCGGTTCTTGAGGGAACATTATAGAGTATTATAGGCGTATTAACATTATCTGCGATATGAGTGTAATGTTTAATGAGCCCTTCTTGGGAAGTTTTATTATAGTAAGGAGTTACGATGAGTAAACCGTCTACACCCATTTCTTCGGCTTCCTTGGAAAGCTCGAGTGCCGTTTTTGTATTATTGCTTCCCGTTCCTGCGATTACAGGTACTCGTCCGCTGACTTTTTTAAGTGTGAATTCTATTAATTGACTATGTTCTTTTGGAGAAAGGGTAGCGGATTCTCCCGTAGTTCCGCAGGTTATGATAGCATCTGTTGAGTTTTCTATTTGAAATTCGATTAATTTCTCAAGTGTATCATAATTAATATCTCCATTGTTTTTCATCGGTGTAACAAGAGCTACTCCTGCTCCTTTAAAAATAATCTTTTTCATTTTAAAACCTCCATAAAATTGATAACTTATATTATTTTTTTAAATATAATTTTCTTTACATAACATTTCAGCGAGTAAGATTGCTCCCCCTGCGGCTCCTCTGACGGTATTATGACTCATACATACAAATTTTATATCGTATTGAGTATCATTTCTAAGTCTGCCAATAGAAATTCCCATTCCATTTTCTATATTTCTGTCGAGTGAGATCTGAGGTCTGTCATTTTCATAAAAATAGTTTAAGAATTTTTTTGGAGAGCTTGGAAGGCCAATACTTTTTGCAGAGGGTTTAAAATTTTCCCATTTACTTATTACATCTTCAATTAAAGGTTTTTTATCGAAGGATGCAAAAACCGCTGCTGTATGGCCATCTGTTACCGGGACTCTAAGGCATTGTGAAGTAATAATGGGTAGCGGAGCGTTAATAATTTGATCGTCTTTAATATTTCCCCAAATTTTTGCCGGTTCTTGTTCTGACTTTTCTTCTTCACCGGGGATAAAAGGTATTATATTATCTATCATTTCAGGCCAAGATTTAAAATTTTTTCCTGCGCCTGAGATTGCTTGATATGTACATACTAGTATAGATTTCAGACCAAATTCCCGAAGAGCGTGAAGAGCAGGGACGTAACACTGTATTGAGCAATTTGACTTTACGGCTATAAAACCTCTTTTAGTATTAAGTCTTTTTCTTTGGTAAGGGATTATATTCATATGATCTGAATTAATTTCAGGTATTATCATCGGTATATCCGGGACGTTACGATTTGCGCTATTATTTGAAATTACCGGGCATTCCAATTTTGCGTATGTTTCCTCAAGACGTTGAGTTTCCTGCTTTGGCATATTTGTTGCACAAAATACAAAATCTACATTATCAGCAATTTTTTCAGCATCTTTTACAGCATCTAACACTTTAAGTTTAGAAACTTTTTCAGGAATGGATTTTTTTATTATCCATTTATCTTTAACAGCTTCTTTAAAGGTTTTACCTGCGGATTTTTCGCTAGCTGCGACTGTATTTATTTCAAACCAAGGATGGTTTTCAAGAAGAGATATAAATTTTTGTCCTACTGTTCCTGTAGCTCCTATAATTCCAACTTTATATTTTTTCATAATTTTTGAGCTTATGATCCACTAACGTTTTATTTTACAAAGCGATGTGAATAAAATCATTTGCTCATTTCACCGCCTTTTATTTACTTTAATATTTTTTACAATGATCTATAATTTAAATTTTGTTTTTTGCTTTCAAGACTTTATAATATCATTGTACTTAAACGTCTGTCAATTTGATCATTTGGAAATAAAAATCAAATCATTATTTTAAGGAGTAAGAAAGTGAATAATAACTTAGAGAATGTAAAAATACATGAATTAACTAAGAAAAGTCAATTTAATTATAATCTACCTGAGGAGCTAATTGCACAGCTTCCTTTAGAGCCAAGAGATTCATCACGCTTAATGGTAATGGATAAAGATAACGGAAAAATAATTCACGATTATTTTTATAATTTACCAAAGTATTTAAATTCTAATGATTGTCTTATATTAAACGATTCAAGAGTTATGCCGGCGAGAGTTTGGGGTAAAAATGTTAATACTCAGAGAGTAGTGGAATTTTTGCTTTTAAAGCAAAGAGAAACCAATACATGGGAAGTGCTTGTGAAACCGGGGAAGAAAGCTAAAGTTGGATTTAAATTTGTTTTCGGAACTTCTGAAGAGCCTTTACTACATGCTGAGGTTACGGAAATTTTAGAAGATGGCAATCGAATTATTAAATTTGAACCTACTGAAAATTTTTTTAGTAAGCTTGAAAAAATAGGTACCATGCCGTTGCCACCATATATAAAGCTAAAACTTAAAGACCAGTCTAGGTATCAAACGGTTTACGCTAACTATTTAGGATCCGCTGCCGCTCCTACGGCGGGACTCCATTTTACTCCCAGATTATTGGAAGAAATAGAGAAAAAAGGAGTAAAAAAAGGATTTGTAACGCTTCATGTGGGTTTAGGAACTTTTAGACCTGTAAAAGAAGATAGCATAGAGAATCATCAAATGCATTCGGAACAATTTGTTTTACCGCAAGAAACAGTTGAGTTAATAGAAAACACTAAAAAGCAAGGAGGAAGAGTCATTAGTGTAGGGACTACAAGTTGCAGGGTATTGGAAGCTGTGTACAAAAAATACGGTAAGTTAAAATCTTGCAGTGAATCTACAGATATATTTATTAAACCAGGATTTCAATTTGGAGTAATAGATAGTCTTATTACTAATTTTCATCTTCCGGAAAGTACATTAATTATTTTGGTTTGCACTTTTGCAGGGTATAAAAATACTTTGAAAGCTTATGAGGAAGCGGTAAGAGAAAAGTATCGTTTTTTTAGCTTCGGTGATGCGATGATGATAATTTAGAAAAAGAGTTTTAAAAGTATTGAAATACATTTAAAATTATGATATATTTAGGTGTCTAAGTACACACGCCAATATACAGTACTCAATGGTTGGGCCATGAGGCTTAAATTGTTGGCGGAGGAAAAAACCAAGGAGGAAAAATTTATGTCAGTAGTATCAATGAAACAACTTTTAGAAGCAGGAGTTCACTTTGGGCATCAAACCCGTAGATGGAATCCGAAAATGTCACCGTACATTTTCACTCAACGCAATGGTATTCATATTATCGACTTACAAAAAACAGTTAAAAAACTTGATGAAGCTTACAGCTTTATTAAACGTATCACCGAAGAAGGAAAAAGCGTTTTGTTCGTAGGAACTAAAAAACAAGCTCAAGAGTCAGTAAAATCTGAAGCATTAAGATCAGGTTCATGTTACGTAAACGCAAGATGGCTTGGAGGAATGCTTACAAACTTTACTACTATTCGCAAAAGAGTAAAAAGACTTAATCAGTTAAAGGTTATGGAACAAGATGGAACTTTTAACTTACTTCCTAAAAAAGAAGTTGTAAAATTGCGCCTTGAAATAGAGAAGTTAGAAAAATTCTTAGGCGGAGTTAAAAATATGAAAGAGCTTCCCGGAGCACTCTTCGTGGTAGATCCTAAAAAGGAACGTATTGCGGTAGCAGAAGCAAAAAAATTAGATATACCGGTAGTTGCAATAGTAGACACTAATTGTGATCCTGACGTAGTAGATTATGTCATCCCGGGAAATGATGATGCTATTCGTGCAGTTAAATTGATTTGCTCTGCAATTTCCAGTGCAGTAATCGAAGGAAAAGAAGGAGAAGTTGCTGAAGTACTTCCCGAAGAAGTAACAAAAGAAATAAGTGAAGAAATTTTAAAGACTTCTGAAGAAGAAGCAGAGAGCGCAAATTAAAAGTTTACAACTTAAATTATTTTTGGAGGAATGATTATGAGTTTTACGGCTAAAGATGTTAAAGAGCTCAGAGAGAAAACCGGTTGTGGAATGATGGATTGTAAAAAGGCTTTAACTTCTTCAGGTGGAGATATGGCTGCAGCGATAGATTTCCTAAGAGAAAAAGGGTTGGCAGCAGCTAATAAAAAGTCATCACGTGTAGCAGCTGAAGGACTTGCTATGGCATATACTAATGATGAGGCTACAGTAGGGGTAGCTATCGAAGTAAATTCTGAAACTGATTTTGTAGCTAAAAATTCTGATTTTCAATCTTTTGTAAAGCTTTGTGGGGAAATTGTAATGAAAGAGAATCCTTCTTCAGTGGAAGAGCTCTTAAAACTTAAAGCTGAAGATGATAAAACAGTAGAAAATGTACTACAAGAAAAGATATTAACTATAGGTGAAAATATAAAAATCAGACGTTTCCAACGCTTTGAAGGAATGGTTGGAGGATATGTTCACGCAGGCGGAAAAATTGGCGTGCTTGTTAAATTTGAGTCTGATGACAAGAATATAACTCAAAATGAAAAATTCAGAAGTTTTTCAAAAGATATTGCTATGCAAATTGCAGCAGCAAACCCGCTTTATTTGAATATTTCAGACGTTCCTAGCGATGTTGTTGAGCATGAGAAAAAGATTCTTAAAGAGCAAATTGTCAATGACGGTAAACCGGAAAATATAGCTGAGAAGATTGTTCAAGGAAGAATAGGAAAGTATTTCAAAGAGGTATGCTTAGTAGAACAACCATTTGTAAAAGATTCTGGTTGTAGCATTAAAGAGTATACTGAAAAAGTTTCTAAAGAGCTTGGAGCAGATGTAAAGATAGCTTCTTTTGTAAGATTCGAAAGAGGAGAAGGAATAGATAAAAAAGAAGATAACTTTGCAAATGAAGTAGCTGAAATGATTAAATAAAATTGCTAACAGAGTGTGTTTCGTAATAATCTACTTTTCGTGTGAGTAGAATTAGAATGTAAAACATACGTGGAGGCGGATATTCCTGATATGGTAAATTTAAATACTAAATATTTGAATGGTATCTTAACCGATAATGAAATTAAAAAATATGAAAACCACTTAATTCAAGCTCATCAAGTGATTCATAGCGAAAATTATCCTCAAACCGATTTACGAGGTTGGATGGATTTACCTATTAATTACTCGGAAGAAGAACTCAGTTACATTGAAGCGGAAGCGGATAAGATACGTAATAGTTCTGAAGTTTTGGTTATAATAGGAATTGGCGGATCATATTTAGGAGCGCGTGCAGCAGTAGAGTTTTTAAGATCTTGTAATTATAATTACTTAGATAAAAAGACCCCTGATATATTTTTTGTAGGGAATAATATGAGTTCAGCGGCTTTATCTGAAATATTTAATATATGTAAATATAAAGATGTAGTTTTGAATGTTGTATCTAAGTCGGGAACGACTCTTGAATGTATGGTAACATTTCGATTGTTTAAGAAATTTCTTGAAGAAAAGTACGGAAAAGATAAAGCAAAAGAAAGAATTTACTGCACGACAGATCCTGATAAAGGATTATTAAGAGAAATGGCTGTTAAAGAGGGATACAAAATTTTTAATATTCCTTCAAATATAGGAGGAAGGTATTCTGTCCTAACATCGGTTGGATTATTACCTTTAAGCGTTGTTGGTGGGAATATTCGTAATTTACTTAAAGGTGCGTCAGAAGCAAGGTCTAGGTTTTTGAATTTAGATCTTGCGAAGAATGAGTGCTATAAATATGCTTTGCTTAGGAATATTCTTTATGGTAGAGGAAAAGTTATCGAAATAATAGGAGGATATGAACCTCGTTTAGATAGTTTTTTTGAATGGTGGAAACAGCTTTTTGGTGAAAGTGAAGGAAAGGGCGGAAAAGGAATTTTCCCTGCTTCTGTGAATTTTACTACTGATCTTCATTCTATGGGACAGTTTATTCAAGAAGGGAATCCAATATTTTTTGAGACTATAATTACAATTAAGGAAGATCCGTATAACTTAATGATTCCTTATGATGAGGCAGATGAAGATAAATTAAATTATTTATCAAATAATACTTTAGAGTTTGTAAATCGTCAAGCATTTAATGCTGTTGCTTTTGCTCATTTCAATGTTGGTACTCCTATAATTCATTTAGAAATAGATAAGACAGATGAGTATAATTTAGGTTATTTAATATATTTTTTTGAAAAATCTTGTGCTATTTCAGCCCATATTTTGGGAGTAGATCCTTTTAATCAACCAGGAGTAGAAGCATACAAGAGAAAAATGTTTTCACTTTTGAATCGTCCTGGGTATAACCAATAAGCTTTATTGACTAGATTTTATTATTAGGAGAGAACGCTGTGGGATTTAGAAACAATCCGGAATGTAAAAGAGATAAAGACGGCATAACTTACTATGTAAGAGAAAAAGTAAACACAGCAGGATGTGAGTTTGATAGAATTGCCATTCAAACGCATTTTGTAAATCAAGGTGAATCATATTTAGAGCTTATAAAGAAATATGTAATGCCTTTTTATGAAAAAGGTGATGTATTATCTATAAGTGAAAAAATCATTTCGCTGTGTCAAAATAACATAGTGGAGAAGAAAGATGTAAAATTAGGATTTTGGGCTAAAACTCTTTCTAAGTTTGCATCATCGAATAGTCATGGAATTGGAATGGACGAACCTTATAAATTGCAGTTAGCCATAAACTTAGCAGGACTTCCTAGAATTTTGTTTGCATGTTTTTGCTCGGTAGTAACCAAATTATTTGGTATGAAAGGTGTATTTTATAAGGTAGCAGGAAATGGTATAAGCGGAATAGATGGATTTTACATGAATTCTTCATTTGATCTTTACCACGATATTGCTTTGCTTAATCCTAGAGAGCCTAACAAAGTTTGTGAGGACATCCATAATTCACTTGGAGTAAATTCTATGGTAGTAGACGCTAATGATTTTGGAGTGGACATACTTGGTAGAAGTAGTGAATTAGGAAGCTTATCTGATGAATTTTTAAGTTCTCTTATTAAGGATAATCCTGCAGGACAATCTGATGAGCTTACACCATTTATTTTGATAAAGAATGTTTCAAGCGTTTCTTGATAACATTTAGAGTGTATTGACAAAACTCAAAGTTTATTTTATAATATTTTTTGTTTAAGTTTTAAATGGTTTAGCATTTAATTAAGAGGAGGGTTATGAGGTGGCAATAGTACCTAAAAGAAAGACGTCTAAAGCCAGAAGAGACAAAAGACGTTCTAACGTTTGGAAATTAGAGGCTCCGGCACTAAGTAGATGTGAAAAATGTGGTGAATATAAACTTATTCATAGAGTATGTGGTAGCTGCGGGCACTATAGAAATAGAGAAGTTATAAAAAAAGAAGCTTAATTCTCAGTAAGTTAAGATTTGGATTTATAGGCTCGAACCTAATAGGTTGTTGAATGTTATTATATTTACTTATAGGATTTACTACTTTTATATACTTTAGATTTGCTAAAAGAAGCATATTTAAAGGGTTTAAAGAATAGCTATGTATAAAACTAGAGGAGGAGTAATCCTTCTCTAGTTTCTTAAGGATATAATTTTATTATTATCCTTAACTTTGGAAGGAAGTGAAAGGATGTCAAAATCAGTTGTAGCGCTTGTGGGGCGTCCAAACGTTGGGAAGTCTACATTATTCAATAAACTAACAGGTAAACGTATGTCAATCGTGGATGATACTGCAGGGGTAACACGCGATAGAGTTTACGGAGACTGTGAATGGCGAGGAAGAACTTTTTCATTAGTAGACACTGGAGGAATAGAAAATGAAAAAAATTCCGATATTATTTCTAAAGGTATTCGTTACCAAGCGGAGATAGCCATTGACCTTGCAAGTGTCGTGATATTTGTTGTTGATTTAAAAGATGGACTTACTTTAGCAGATGAAGAAATAGCACGTATGCTTCAAAGATCTTCAAAACCAGTTATATTATGTGTAAATAAGTGCGATAAAGTAGGGCCGGAAGCATATAATTTTTACGAATTTTATAATTTAGGTCTTGGAGAACCATTACAAATTTCATCTGTACACGGTCATGGAACAGGCGACTTACTTGATAAGGTGTTAAGTTATCTTCCGCCGGAAAGTGAAGATAACGAATCTGAAAGTATTTCTGTAGCAATAATAGGTAAGCCGAATGTAGGGAAATCGTCGTTGGTAAATTATCTTTCGGGAAGTGAAAGAAGTATTGTATCGGATATTTCGGGAACTACCCGCGATGCTATAGATACATTGATTTCTAATGATAAGGGAACTTACACATTTATAGATACTGCAGGAATTAGAAAGCCAAGTAAAATAAATGAAAAAATTGAAAAGTATAGTGTTATCAGAGCGAAAATGGCGATTGATAGATCTGACGTTTGTATTATAATGGTAGATGCTACAGAGGGAGCTAATGAACAAGATACCCGAATTGCAGGTTTAGCTCATGAAGCGGGAAAAGGATGTATAATCCTGGTAAATAAGTGGGATGCTATTTCAAAAGACAATAAAACTTTTGATGCTTATAAAAAGAAAATCAGAGAGAAATTTTTGTTTATGTCTTATGCTCCGATAATTTTTGCGTCTGTAAAAACAGGTCAACGCATAAATGAAATTTTTGAATGTATAAATAAAGTTAATGAGTTTAATTCATTCAGAATTTCAACAGGAACTTTAAATGAGGTTCTTGCCCGAGCAGTTGTCAAAGTTCCGCCCCCAACGCATAAAGGAAAGAGATTAAAGATATACTATATGACTCAAGTAAGCGTAAAGCCGCCCACATTTGTATTTTTTGTTAATAAATCAGAACTTTTTCATTTTTCTTATCAGCATTACATTGAAAATACTTTAAGAGATACATTTGGGTTTACGGGTACTCCTATTCATTTTATAGTAAGAGAAAAATCAGAGAAAAAGTTTGAGCCTAGAATATAAATACTTTAATTTACAAATTTTATTTATATATTTAATTAAGTAAAGTTATATTAAGGAGCATTTAGAGTGTTTGAAGGCTGTTTATGGAATTTAAAAGAATATTGGATATTAATGCTTGCAGTAACGTTAATTTTTTCTTATCTGATAGGATGCATTAATTCTTCACTTTTAGTAACAAAGATCTTAAAGGTAAATCAGGACATACGAACTCTTGGAAGCGGAAACGCCGGTTTTACTAATACATTAAGAACTATGGGTAAAAAAATAGCGATTTTTACGTTCATAGGTGATTTTTCAAAAGGAGTAATAGCGGTTTGGTTTGCGAATTTTATTTTAAAAGAGACTTTTAAGGGGCAAGGCAATATAATCATGTGTCAGGTATTTTTGTACTTTTCTGCATTTATGTGCGTAGTTGGGCACATTTATCCTTGCTTTTTTGATTTTAGAGGAGGAAAAGGCATCTTAACTGCTTGGGCCACTTCTCTTTTAATTGATTGGCGTATTTTTTTGATATTAATAAGCGTTTTTCTTGTAGTTCTTGTTTTTACTAAAGTTGTTTCTATAGCCTCATTATCGGCGGCATTAGCATATCCTGTTTCGGCGTTTTTTGTTAACTATTTTGTTTATTCGGGAGATACTGTCAAATTAATTGTTCCGACTACTTTTTCATTATTAATATCATTATTAGTAATATTTAAGCATAGAAGTAACATTTCTAGAATTCTAAAGGGTACAGAAAAAAGAATTTCAATAAATAAAGCTTAGGAGGATATAGCTTGAAATCTTATAACATTTATCTTATTCGTCACGGAGTAACAGAAGCAAATTTAAAAGGGCAATACGCTGGATCTTGGGACATTCCTTTGTGTGAAGAAGGTGAAAAGAAGCTCAATCAGTTAAAAAATGAGTTTAGTTATCCTGAAATTAAAGAATGCTATAGCAGTCCGCTTTCTCGGTGTAGACAAACAGCTGAAATAATATACCCACATATTAAACCTATAATTCAAGAAGATTTGAAAGAATGGGATTTTGGAGAGTGGGAAGGAAAAACTACAAGTGAGCTTTTAAAGGACGAAAGATATGTTAGTTGGATAGAAAACAAGCAAACAGAGCCGGCACCCGGTGGGGAAAGCGGAATGATTTTTACGAAAAGAGTATGTAAAGCATTTGAAGAAATAGTTGAGTCCTTAGTGAAAAGAGGAGTGACATCTGCGGGGATTGTAACTCATGGTGGTGTTATCATGGGTCTTTTAGCTACGTATGGTCTTCCTAAAAAAGATTTTTTTGAATGGATTACTGATAATGGATGTGGATTTGCTTTAAGAGTAACTCCAAGCTTGTGGATGAGAAGTAAAGTATTAGAGGTTTATGATAAACTTCCTGTAGGAAATCGAGGAGAAATAGGCGGTAATTTTAAAGATCTTATAGATAACTTAAAATAATAGTTAAAATTAAGGAAAGGAAAAAATAATGGAAAATAAAAGTAATAATTTGAGAGATATAGCAATTATAGCGCATGTTGACCATGGAAAGACCACGCTTGTAGATCAGATGTTAAAACAAAGCGGTATATTCCGTTCAAATGAAAGTGTGGCAGAGAGGGTGATGGACTCAAATGATCTTGAGCGCGAAAGAGGAATAACCATTCTTTCTAAAAATACTTCAGTAATTTATAAGGATGTAAAAATAAACATAGTGGATACTCCCGGTCATGCTGATTTTGGTGGAGAAGTCGAGAGAATACTGATGATGGTAGACGGGGTGCTCTTACTTGTAGATGCCTTTGAAGGATGTATGCCTCAGACGCGTTTTGTACTTCAAAAAGCATTGAAATTAGGTAAGAAGCCTATTGTTGTGATAAATAAGATTGATAGGGACGGAGCAAGACCGGAAGAAGTTATTGATGAAGTTTTAGATTTATTTATTGAGCTTGGAGCCGATGATGATCAGATAGAATTTCCGGTAGTTTATGCTTCAGGCAGAAACGGATATGCGTTTATAAATAAAGGTGATGAAAGAAAGGATCTCAGACCTCTTTTTGAAACGATTGTAAAAGAAGTTCCATCACCAAAGGGCGACGCTAATGCTTCACTTCAACTACTTATTTCAAATATAGATTTTGATGATTATGTAGGAAGAATTGGGGTAGGAAGAATTGAAAGAGGAACTTTAACAGCGGGTCAAAACGCTGTAATATGCACTCCTGACATTGAGCCTAAAAAAGTTAAAATAGGAAAAATTTATAAATTTGAAGGTCTGAAAAAAGTAGAAGCAGTTAGTGCTCAAGTAGGAGAAATAGTTTCTGTTTCGGGAATACCTAATATAAATATCGGAGAAACTCTATGTTCTCCTGAATGTGCCGAGGCACTACCATTTGTAAAGATAGATGAGCCGACTGTATCAATGAATTTTATGGTAAACAATAGTCCTTTTGCAGGTCGTGAAGGTAAATTTGTTACTTCGCGGAATGTAAGAGAAAGGCTTTTTAAAGAAATAGAAACTAATGTATCTATGAGAGTAGAAGAAACAGATTCTGCAGATACTTTTAAAGTATCAGGTAGAGGTGAGCTTCACTTGTCTATCTTAATAGAAACTATGAGAAGAGAAGGATTTGAATTTCAGGTTTCAAAACCCCAAGTAATTATGAAAGAAATAGATGGAAAACTATGTGAGCCTATAGAAATTTTATCCGTAGAGATACCTGAAAATTATGTAGGTACAGTTATGGAAAAAATAGGAGCAAGGAAAGCTGAGCTTATTAATATGTCTCCTAAAGAAGGCGGAATGACGCTTCTTGAATTTCGTGTTCCTTCAAGAGGAATAATTGGATATCGTTCAGAGTTTTTAACTGATACAAATGGTAAAGGTATTATAAATCAAATATTTGACTGTTATGAACCTTACAAAGGAGAAATTATTCAACGGCATCATGGTTCCTTAGTAGCACATGAAACGGGCGTGAGTACTGGATACGGATTATTTGCCGCTCAAGAACGTGGTAAGTTATTTATTGGTCCCGGAGTGGACGTATATGAAGGAATGGTAGTAGGATCTACTCCTAAAGCTGAGGATATTACTGTAAATGTGTGCAAGAAGAAGCATGTAACAAACATGAGAGCAGCAGGATCTGATGAAGCACTCAAGCTTACTCCTCCCACTTTATTGAGCTTAGAACAGTCAATAGAATTTATAGATGATGATGAACTTTTAGAAGTGACTCCTAAGTCTCTAAGAATAAGGAAGAAAATTTTAGATAAAACTCTAAGATTAAGAAGTAAAGTATCAAAATAAAAAGTACCCGCCAGTTTACTCTTGGCGGGTATTAAAACGTTTAATTTTTAAATTAAATAACCTGTTCTTTTTCTTTTAAGTAATTATAGAAATTTGTACGAGTTGCTTCATAGTAAGGACCTACATATATATAAGCTACACCGAAAGTAATAGCGGCTAATAAGTTCCACCAAATAAATGAAAGGTCAAGAATAAAAAGTTCCCACTTATGACCATCCATCATTTTTTGACTTTCTTTTAAAGCTTCCATTGATTTCATACTAGGATTATCTGCCAGAATATAGAATGCCATAGAGTAAGAATAACTCTTTACTATTCCTGGAATTATCAAAAGAATACTCCATAAAAATGTAAAAACGGATATTAATATATTAAGCCATACTATCTTATCAGTGTATCTGAAGTCAATTAATCCCTTAAAAAACTCTTTTAAGCTAAATGGTTGATCTCTCGACACTTTTAAATAGGTTTTTACTAGAGAAAAACGTATAATGGGAGAAATTATGATAGAGATTGCCAACCCTAACAGACAAAATGAAAAATTTAAATTAATTTTATTGAATTGGAAAAAGGAAAAAATGTCCCACTTCCAGAATAGTAAGGATTGAGAGGCAGACAATACCGCTAAGCAACAAAACAAACAACTCACGTTCCCAGAAATTTGACGCTTTGCATTTTCTTTTAATTCTTTTCTATTCATTTTTTCAACTCCTTGATTAAATTATTAATGAAAACAATTATAGTATAATTTAGAGATTGCAAATTGTCAAGTCTGAATATAAATAATATACATATACTCTTAATTTCGTATAATTTTATCTAAAAATTGACCTGTATATGAATTTTTTGTTTTAATTATTTCTTCAGGGGTTCCTTGACCTATAATTTTTCCACCTTTTTCTCCACCTTCTGGACCTAAATCTATAATATAATCACAGGTTTTAATCACGTCTAAATTATGCTCGATTACTAGGACGCTATTTCCGGAATCTACTAGTTTGTGAATAACCTCTACTAGTTTGTGAACATCAGCAATATGAAGTCCGGTAGTAGGTTCATCTAAAATATAAAATGTTTTTCCTGTAGGGCGTTTTGCAAGTTCAGTAGCGAGCTTAACTCTTTGCGCTTCTCCGCCGGACAAAGTAGTAGCAGGCTGACCTAGTTTTACGTAACCTAGTCCTACATCATTAAGAGCTTGAATTTTCCTTTTTATAGAAGGAATATTTTCAAAAAAATCACAAGCTTCTTCGCACGTCATATTTAAAATATCATTTATATTTTTCCCTTTATATTTAATGTTTAAGGTTTCCTGATTGTATCTTTGACCTTTACAGACTTCACAAGGGATATAAATATCAGAAAGAAAATGCATTTCAATTTTTACTATTCCTTCTCCTTGGCATGCTTCACATCGTCCGCCCTTTACATTAAAAGAAAAACGTCCGCTATTAAATCCTTTAGCTTTTGAATCGTTAGTGGAAGCAAATAAATTACGTATATGGTCGAAAACGCCTGTATAAGTTGCAGGGTTTGATCTTGGTATTCTACCGATTGGAGATTGATTTATATCTATTACTTTATCCAGATTTTCTATTCCTAAAATTTTATCGCATTTTCCCGGTATTTCTTTAGAATGATTGAGAGACGAGGATAGTTTTTTAAATAATATTTCGTTAACTAAGCTAGATTTACCCGAACCCGAAACACCTGTTACTCCTACAAAAACTCCTAAGGGAATACTAACGTTTATATTTTTTAAATTATTATGTTTTGCCCCTATTATTTTAAGAAATTTACCATTTCCCGGGCGACGCTTTTTAGGTATTGGAATAGATTTCTTACCGCTTAGATACTGTCCGGTAATAGAATTTTTGCAGGATTTAATATCTTCAACTTTTCCTGCACATACGATACTTCCTCCGTTTACGCCCGAACCAGGTCCTACATCTACTATAAAATCAGCAGCGTACATAGTATCTTCATCATGTTCAACTACAATAAGCGTATTTCCTGCATCTCTTAAATTTTTAAGTGCATTTAGGAGTTTGCTATTGTCGCGTTGATGAAGTCCTATACTTGGTTCATCAAGGACGTAAAGTATTCCCGTTAAAGATGATCCAATTTGAGTAGCAAGACGGATTCTTTGGCTCTCACCTCCGGAAAGAGTTCCGGAACTACGTGAAAGGGTTAAATATTCAAGTCCAACATCTTTTAAGAACGTCAAGCGTTTATTTATTTCTTTGAGTATTGGTGAAGCTATTTTTTTCAAATTTTCACTAATGTTTAGAGATTTTGTAAATTCTAGGATTTTAGATATTGACATATTGCAAAGATCGGCAATATTCATTTCTGCGATAGTTACACTTAAGGCTAAATGTGAAAGTCTTTGACCTTTACATTCGTCGCAAGGTATTTCATTCATAAAAGCTTGAATTTCTCGTTTTATCCATTCGCTTTTTGTATCTTGGAATCTTCTTTCCAAGTTGTTAATTATTCCTTCAAAAGTATTTTTATATGTTGAAACGTTGCCGGAAAGAGTTTTTCTTGTTAGATTTAAGACTTCTCCTTTAGTACCATAAAGTAAAACGTTTAAAATTGAATCAGGCAAATTTTCTAAAGGTTCATCGAGTGAAAAATTGTACTTTTTGGATAGAGCTTCAAAGTACATATCAGCTATAGAATTTCCTTCCATAGACCAACCGCTTCCTTTTATTCCTCCTTCTTTTACGGATTTACTTTTGTCGGGAATTACTAAGTGTGGATCTACTTTCATAAACATTCCTAAGCCTGTACATTTTTTGCATGCTCCGAAAGGGCTATTAAATGAAAACATTCTTGGCGAAAGCTCTTCTATACTGATATTATGTTCGGGGCAAGCGTAATTTTGAGAAAAAATACTCTCTTCATTAGAATTAAAATTTACTATAATAATTCCACCGGAAATATTAGCTGCTGTTTCAACAGCTTCAGAAAGTCTCGACCTAATTTTTTCTGAGATTACGAGTCTATCTACGACAACTTCTAAAGTATGTTTTTTATTTTTTTCTAAAGATATTGTTTCTGACAAATCATAAATTTCTCCATCTACTCTAATTCTGACGAATCCATTTTTTTTAGCTGTTTCGAGTTCCTTAGTATGTTCTCCTTTTTTGCCTCTTACCAAAGGAGCGAAAATCATAATTTTTGTACCGATTTCGTATTTCATTATTTTTTCTACAATTTGGTCGGTAGTTTGATTTACGATTTCTCTTCCGCATATAGGGCAGTGAGGGATTCCTATTCTTGCATAAAGTAATCTTAGATAGTCATATATTTCAGTTACTGTTCCAACAGTAGATCGTGGATTTTTAGAAGTAGTTTTTTGATCTATGGAAATTGCGGGAGAAAGTCCTTCAATGCTTTCGACATCCGGTTTATCCATTTGACCTAGAAATTGCCTTGCATACGAAGAAAGAGACTCTAAATATCTTCTTTGACCTTCTGCGTATATAGTGTCAAAAGCTAGAGAGGATTTACCTGAGCCAGAAAGTCCTGTAAAGACTATAAATTTATTTCTTGGAATAGTTAAGTTTATGTTTTTTAAATTGTGTACTTTAGCACCCTTTATAATTATGTTTTCAGACATTATTTTTCCTCCTTTAACTTTGGTAATTTATTTATTATTCTTAATTTTTTCTATTTCATCCCGTAAAGATGCCGCACGTTCAAATTCAAGCATTTTTGCTGCACTTTGCATTTGGTGAGTAAGTTTAGCTATTATTTCTTGTTTTTCTTTTTCACTTAGCTTATTATCAGTAGTTTCAGAATTAAGTTCACTTTTATCTGAAATTTCAATAATATCTGAAATTTCTTTTTCAATAGTTTTTGGGATTTTGTGATGTTTTCTATTGTATTCGGCCTGAATTTCTCTTCTTCTGTTAGTTTCCCTTATAGCCAATTCCATAGAATATGTTACTTCGTCAGCGTACATGGTGACTTTTCCGTTTACATTTCTGGCAGCACGTCCTATAGTTTGGATCAAAGATCGTTCGGAACGTAAGAATCCTTGTTTATCTGCGTCTAATATAGCAACAAAAGAGACTTCCGGAATATCCAGTCCTTCTCTTAGAAGATTTATTCCTACCAAGGCATCGACAACTCCTGTGCGTAAATCTTTTACTATTTTCATTCTTTCTATTGTATCTATATCACTGTGCATATAAGTAACCTTGATTCCTACCTCTTTAAGATATTCAGTTAAATCTTCAGCCATTTTCTTGGTCAATGTTGTGATAAGGACTTTTTCTCCAAGTGGTATTCTTTTATTTATTTCACTTATAATGTCGTCAATTTGTCCGCTTATTGGTTTGACAGTTATTTCTGGATCTAAAAGTCCTGTAGGTCTTATAACTTGCTGAACAATGTTTTTGCTTTTTTGGAGTTCAAAATCTCCGGGGGTTGCACTTACGAATATTACTTTATTAATTTTTGAATAAAATTCTTCAAAGTTCATAGGTCTGTTATCATAAGCGGAAGGAAGTCTAAATCCGTATTCTATTAGATTTTCTTTTCTTGCTCGATCTCCTGCATACATTGCTTTTATTTGTGGGAGTGTTACATGAGATTCATCTATAAACATTAAAAAATCTTTAGGAAAGTAGTCAAACAGCGTGCAAGGGATACTACCTGGTTTTCTTCCGGAAATTACTGCGGAATAATTTTCAATTCCTTTGCAAAAGCCTATCTCTTCTAAGAGCTCTACATCATATTTTATTCTTTGTTCCAGACGCTGAGCTTCCAATAGTTTATTATTTTCTCTAAAATACTTTATTCTTGAGGACGCTTCATTTTTTATTTTTTCTATGGCTAACATAAGTTTTTCTTTAGGAACAATATAATGAGAAGCCGGATATATGGCAACGTGCTTTAAAATAGCTACGATTTCTCCGGTGATAGGGTTTATTTCAGATATTTTTTCTATATAATCTCCGAAAAATTCTATTCTTATCATATTGCGCGAGGAAGAAGCGGGAAAAACCTCCACTACATCTCCTCTCACTCTAAATTCATTTCTTTTTGGTGAAAGATTATTTCTGTTATATTGAAGTTCTACAAGCTTATTTATAAGATCGTCTCTATTTTTTTCTGTATTTGGTCTTAATGAGATAACCATATTTTTATAATCTATAGGGTCTCCGAGGCTATATATGCAAGAAACGCTTGAAACTATTATTACGTCATTTCTTTCGGAAAGGGCTGAGGTAGCTGAATGACGAAGTTTATCTATTTCATCATTAATTGATGAATCTTTTTCGATGTAAGTGTCTGTAGAAGCCACGTAGGACTCAGGTTGATAGTAATCATAGTAGGAGACAAAATATTCTACTGCGTTATTTGGAAAAAATGATTTAAATTCACTGCAAAGCTGAGCAGCTAGGGTTTTATTATGAGCTAGAATAAGTGTAGGTTTTTGGACTTTTTCTATTATATTGGCCATTGTAAAAGTTTTTCCTGAGCCTGTTACGCCTAATAGCGTTTGTTCTTTGAAACCATTTAAGACTCCTTTTGATAGAGATTCAATAGCTTGAGGTTGATCTCCGCAAGGTTTATATTTGGATTTAATTTCAAATTTCACTTTTTACATCTCCTTTTTTTCATAATAAGCTTCCTGAGGTTATTATACCACTTTAATTATTCATCAACTCTGATTTAAATAGAAGTTTCTTGTCTAATTGACAACCTACTTAAAGATTAGATAAAATATGCATTAGATATATAAAGTTTATATTTAATTACGAAGATCCATATGAGGAGACTAATAACAGGAAATTCTTGATTAAAAGGACTCGTGTTTAAGATATAAATTTTTAATTTAAAATACATATTTTAGGTAAGGAAAATGAATATGAATGATCCGTTTTTTAGAACTAAACTTTTGATAGGACAACAAGCGTTTGAAAAGCTTAAAAATAGTAAAGTAGCAGTTTTTGGAATAGGGGGAGTAGGAGGATTTACAACAGAGTCCTTAGTAAGATGTGGAATAGGTCAGATTGACATTTTTGATGGAGATAAAGTGGACGTTACTAATATAAATCGTCAAATAATAGCTGACGAAGGGACTGTGGGGCACTATAAAGTTCATTTAATGAAAGAAAGAGCTTTAAAGATAAACCCGGAAATTTTAATAAATTCTTATAATTGTTTTTTTAATGAGACTAATGCAAATGAATACAGCTTTGAAAAATATGATTACGTTGTAGATTGCATTGATGATGTTCCCGCAAAAGTATTGATTATTTTAAAAGCTAAAAAATGTGGTGTAAAGGTAATAAGCTCGATGGGAACAGGAAATAAGATTGATCCTCTTAAGCTTGAAGTGGCAGATATCTATAAAACTTCGAATTGCCCTTTAGCTAGAATAATGAGAAAAAGACTTAAAATTGAAGAGGTAAGGTCTTTGAAAGTAGTTTATTCCAAAGAAATTCCTTTATATAAGCCACTTGATAAAATAAATTCAAGTATATCGTTTGTTCCGGGAGCTGCGGGACTAATAATAGCCTCGGAGGTTGTAAAGGATTTGATAAGAGAGTAGAAATGTTTAGTTAGCAGATAAAAAATTGGAGGTAATAAATGTGGGACTATGTGAGTGGCAAGTAAGTGATATAAATGAAAAAAAGGTTAAGAGTAATGCCGAGGTCTGGGGTATACCGTTTTTATCTGTGGCGATATTGTATTCAAGAGGTTTGAGAACCAAAAAGGAAGTATTTAAGTTTTTAAATTGTGAGGCTTTAAGCAAAGAGTTTTTCAAATTTACGGATATGGATGAGACTGTTAAATGTTTAAAAGAAGCAATTAAAAAAAAGGAAAGAATATGCGTATACGGAGATTACGATGCTGACGGCATAACGGCGACTACATTGGTTTATTGTTATTTAAAAGATAAAGGTGCAGACGTTACTTATTACATACCAAATAGAGATTTAGAAGGGTACGGACTTAATATTGCTGCGGTAGAAAAGCTTTATTCACAAGGAGTAAAAGTTCTACTTACAGTAGATAATGGAGTATCCGCTCATGAAGAAGTAAAAAAAGCATCCTTGCTTGGAATGAAGGTTATTATAACTGATCATCATAAAGTTCCGGAAAGTTTACCTTCTCCCGGATTTGTAATTGACCCATGGAGAGAAAATTGGGAGGAAGAGTATAAAAATTTAGCAGGGGTTGGAGTGGCATACAAGCTCTTGGAAGCTCTTGAAGATTTTAAACCTATTTCAAGTAAGTACATGGAACTGGTTGCAATAGGATCTTTAGGTGATTCTATGCCTTTATTTGGAGAAACCAGGTATTTAGTAAAAAAGGGTTTAGAGTTTGCCGGAAATTCTAGTATACTTGGAGTACGGACTTTAATAAAAAGTTTAGGAATAAATTCTAATATTATTAATTCTATAGATGCAACATTCAAATTGGTGCCTCGAATAAATGCTAGCGGACGCATGGAAACAGCTGATTTAGCTGTAAGGTTATTAATTAGTGAAAACGAGGAAGAATGTATAAGCATATGTAACCGCTTGGATGAACTTAATAGTTTGAGAAAAGAAGTAGAAAAAGAAATTTTAGAAGATGCTGAAAAACAAATTAGAGATAATCCAAAAATAAAGTATGAAAACGTTATAATCCTTAAGGGAGAGAACTGGCACCATGGAGTGTTGGGAATAGCGGCGTCAAAAATATCCCAGAGATATGGTAAGCCGTGTATATTAATTTCTTTTTCTTATGAAACAGGAGAGGCCCGCGGGTCATGCAGAAGTGTTGAAGGCTTTTCCATATACAATCTGGTGGTTTTAGGAGCAAAGCATCTTGAAAGGTTTGGAGGCCATACTATGGCTGCAGGAATAAACCTTAAAACGGAAAACATAGAAAAATTTTGTAAAGAAATAATTGAAAATTCCAAGAAATTTTCAGCACCGTTCCCTAAATTACGTATAGACTTAAAGTTGAATATTTCTTCATTTTCTAATCGTATACTTGATGCTTTAGAATTTTTGGAACCCTATGGAAATAAAAATCCGGAACCGATATTTTTAATTGAGAGATTAAAGATTTATAAAATAAAGCCTATTGGTAACAAAAAACATTTAAAATTAACTTTTTATGACGGTATAGAATACTTAAATGCTTTCTATTTTAATAAAACATTGGAGGATTTTTTATATAAGGAAGGAGATACGGTAGATATTGCTG
>CAKUYF010000011.1 GCA_934702115.1 uncultured Eubacteriales bacterium
CATAAATACAGTTTTGTTAATTTATGTATCTTTTTTATTTCCAGAATCTTTTAAGGAATTTATGTTGTATTCAGTTTAGCCATATAATTTAAAAGCTCTATTTTGGATTGATACTTCAATTTACAAATCTAACATTTTATTTAATTTAACATTTTTTTGATAGTGATTTTTTACAAAATTAATAACATATTTTTTGTTTTAATAAACATACAAATTAAAATAAATAAAATTTTAGAAAAAATTAAGATTTACTGAATTGAAATTTATTTGTATAAATGGTAAGATTTGTAGACAAATAAAGGAGGGAAGATCTATGTTTAAAAAAGTATTTGGTATACTTGCAGCTTTAGCTGTGGTTTTCGGTACAGCATCACAAACAAACTTTGCTAAAAACATATCTGACACTTGCTCTTATGTTTGTTGCGAGCACGATGGAGATTTGTGGTCTAATTAAAAATAAAATTTTTTCATAATTATTCGAAAAAAGATGCATAAATACGAATTTGTCGATTTGTGTATCTTTTTTTAATTTTTGTTGATATAATTTCCTAAGAAATTTATGGAAACCAAGGTGAAAATTATTGCTATGGATAATGTTAACAAGTTTTGTTAGATATTTAACAAACGGAACGCTCATTCTTTCCGTTTTTAATAACTATTCCAAAGAATCAGTTTTCAAAAAAATTTTTGTACCGTCAATTATGTATTCACTTTTTTTAATCGTTTTTAAAATTTTCATAACCGATAATACTATTCTTATGGTTGTTTCCGTTTTAATCGTCTTAGGATACCTATTCTTTACAAGTAGATTCAAATTATCAAACTTTATAATTACATATTCGCTTTTTATGAATTGTACACTCGAATATATACATTTTGCAATTTTTAGAACTCTTTCAATTACAAGAAAGTTTTTGGGATTAGAAGAATTTACTTATGCTCAACCATATAGATTAGCAGTAGGAAGAGCACTACTCATTTTAATATACGCCATCGTTATTTTTGAAATTTACAGACGCAAGAAAATAAAAGTTGAATCTATACAAAAATTTTCAAAGTATAATACTGTTCGTGCTTTCCTCATTCTTGCTTTGTGTATAATAGTTTATTTGAAACACAATATTAAATACACTCCTTTAAATGAAATTCATGATCTTTTATCTATTGTGTTCACAGTATTCATTGTTGCGTTTTTGTTTTTTATTTCATCATCGGAAAAATTTGCAAATCTGATAGAGAAATATGAAGAAAAGAAAGTAAACCCAGCCATTGAAGAAGCTAAGTTACAAAAAGGTAACCACTATTCCGGTCTTAACTTTATTTCGGCAAAATTTAACTCAGAAATGGAATTATTCAAAGATGAATTAGAAATGATTGGAATGGATAAACAAGATCACGGTAGCTTGCAGATAGCTTTTGCGGCGGTATTATTAAATCATGAAGACAGTAACGAAAATGTACCATTACGCACGAGAATTTATTCTTATATCGCTGAAATTCTGGAAATACAACCGACTACCGTTGAATCTAATATAAGTAATGCATTGAAAAGACATTGGAATTTAACAGATCAAAAAATAAGAATAAAAATCGAAAAAAATTATGATGGTCCCATATCTGAAAAAAATGGAGCTCCTACTCCAAGAGAGTTTTTAATTTATATAGTTAGGAAGGTTAACGAAAAAAAGGATAAGACACCAAAAAAATCAAAAAGTTTTAATAAAATGTTTTTCATTATATGAGTTATAAGTGTCTTGGTTTGATTTTGTTGTCAAGTTCCTACAAAGCTACCTTATTGCTATCATATTTCAGTTTCTTAGTAGATACACTGCATCTTGTTTCCAATGTGGTGTATTTTTAATTTACATATTCTTCAAATGCTTCCCTTTTTTCAGATGATAACGGCGAGTTATCTTCACCTTTCCCGGCAATGAACCGCCAAATGATAATATAATTACTGCATTTAAAAATACAAAACAAAGGCTTATTATTCTTTATTATGTTTAGTTTTCTAAAATAATGGTTATTACGTTTGTTTTTCATTTATATACTTTTCTTGCAATTCTTTCAATTCCTTTTCATATTCATTAATTAGATCGGATGTATACTTTTTTGAACCTGGCCTATCTCTGACTTTACTCCAGAGTAAAGCAGCAACTTTCATTTTATTTTTAAATTTTTTAGAACAATGATCTTTATTAAAATCTTTTACAAAATTATTCCACTGATAGGTTTGTTCTTCCGGAACCATATAATCCGGTAACTTAGTCCTTTCATTTTGACTGGAACTTTTATTTTCCAAATATACGGACAGTAAGTCTTTTACTTTTACTTCCCTATCGTTGTTTCTTTTGACTTCTCTCATAAGTGCCGCCATTTTCTTATTAAACTTAAATTTTTCCAATCCTAAAACAGAAGCAAAAAACATTCTGGTCTTTTCATTAAATTTAAAACCTGAATCCAATAAACTAGACTCAAGCGTAAGCTCACTATTTTTACTCTTAAATTTGGGCTTACAAAATTCACTGCTACTTTTAAATCTTACAGTTGTTTTTTTGTCCAATTTATTATCTAACAATTTCTCTATTTTTAACTCCAAATCCGCCTTGGTACCAGTAGAAGAAATTCCATATTCTGAACAGATTTTTGCAAGCTCATTTTTATACCAATAATGCTGTTTAAACTCTTCATAAGACATAGAAAGTGAAAATTTAGGCTTATTTATCATTTTTAATTACCCTCCATATTTAAATAAAAATTATTAACATAATAATTATAATCAATTTGATAAAAAAAGATCTGTATAAAAATTATTTATTTTATATTTAAAAAATCATCAAAAAATCACTTTAACAATTCAATATTTATCTAATTAGCATAAAAGTTCATTTATATATTATGTAGATTAATAAAAATAAATAAAATTTTAAAACGGTAATTTTAAGTGGCCATTATTTACAATTTGCACTTATGAGTAAAACTCCTGAATCAGAAATAAGCCTTTAAATTCATAATGATACTTATCAGCTTTTAAAAATAAATTGAACAAAACTATGCGATTGTTAAAATGGCTACATGTAAAAATCATCTTGATTATAAAGCAAAAGTTCAAATTTTTGTTCCCGCTGAAACCTGACAAAATGTGATTAACTGCGGAAGAATTTCGCTTAAATTATATTCTGTCTACGTAACACTTGGTGAACCGCAAGGCGCAATTCATAAAACAAAAGAAATAGATCAACATTAAAAGGCAACGATACAAGCAATCAAACAGAACGTTTACCCATTTTTTTAAAACTATCAAATTAATCCCAAAGAATGAAAAGTATTATGCCGAATATCCATAAATATTTTTCTCATTACGAAACATATTATCTTTCTTTTAAATTGACAAATATTTAAATCAAATATAAAAAAACAAAAACCAATATGAATAATATTACTCACATTGGCTTTCTTCCATAATGGCGGAGAGAGGGGGATTCGAACCCCCGAAGCCGCTTTAACGACTTACACGATTTCCAATCGTGCTCCTTAAGCCAGCTCGGACACCTCTCCATACAATGGATTTATTATACAACATTAAAAAAGAAAAATCAATACTATTTTTAAAAAATTATTTAAAAAAGTAAAAAAACACTATAAGGATTATTTTGTGCCAACATAAATTCTTAAACATAATATATATACTGAGGTGATTTACGTGATCCATACATTATTTTTAACTCTCTTTTCTATTTTGGCAATCTTAGGAATTATTGATATAATAAACACATTTTCAAGATGGATATTTGGAAATAACATTTCTAATTTAGATTCTAAAACCTTAATCTTACCGCTTATGGGTCAATATGAAAATATAGAGTATACAATAAGAAGTATTCTATCGTATTACTCTACTGAATTTCCAAAATGTAACCTTAATATAATATGTTTGGATTTAGGGTTAGATTTAGAAACTAAAAAGATTTGCAATATACTTTCCAGAGATTATAACTGTGTACATACTGTCGACTTATAGATACTTAATATTTAAACTTTTTAACAAAATTTAAATAAGAATTCCTCCGTTGGGACTTATTACTTGACCTGTTATAAAATCCGAATCTGATGAACTTAAGAATTTTACTACTTTAGCTACTTCCGATGCCTCACCCATACGCCCTAAAGGAGTTTCGTCTAAAATATCCTCCATTTCTTTACTATTTAAGAATCCATTCATTGAAGTTTTAATTACACCCGGAGCTACGCAGTTTATGTTTATATTTGAAGGACCAAGCTCTTTTGCTAAAGATTTTGTAAATCCTATCACTGCCGCCTTGGCGGAAGAGTAATGAACCTCACAAGAAGCCCCCGTAATTCCCCAAATAGAAGAAACATTAATGATTTTACCATAGTGCCTTTTAAGCATATCCTTTACAGCAGATTGGGTGCAATAAAACATACTGTGAATGTTTACATTAAATGTTTTTACCCAATCTTCAGCAGAAATTTCAGTAAATAATTTCTGGCTAGATATTCCTGCATTATTCACTAAAATATCTATCTTCCCAAACTGCTCTATAGATTTATAAATTAAGTAGTTAGCTTCTTGAAAATTTGAAACGTCTGCTTTGACTGCAATAGCCATACATCCACTTTCCCTTATTTCTTCAAGAAGCTTAAATGCTTCAATTTTACTATGATTATAATTAATTACTATATTTATTTTTTCAGAAGCAAGTTCTTTCGCTATTGCTGCACCGATGCCCATAGAACTTCCTGTTATAACAGCTGTTTTTTTCATTTTACTTCTTCACAATACATTCTATTATCTCTCCTACATACATTTTATGATAATCTTTATCTTTATAATTTAATTCAAGCTTCAAATCTACCATACATTGGGGATCAATGAATTGAGTATATATCTTTTTACAAATAAAAACCAGTTTTGACTCTTCAAAGTATGGAGCATTTTCCTTAAAACATGGAGTAAATCCGGTTTTTTCTACTTTATTAACATCTCTACCTGATGTAGTTCCGCAAATTTTCAAAGAATCTTTATAATTAGAATCATAAAATGATAGGCTATAATAATCACTTTTTTCCATAAATTCAAATGTAAACCTCTGAGGTCTTACAAAACAAAATGAAACTTTTTTGTTCCAAAGTACTCCTAATCCTCCCCAGCTTGCAGTCATGGTGTTAAAATTACTTTTATCTCCTGCAGTTATCAGCATCCAATCATTACCTATCAGTTTAAAGGGATTTCCTATTTCTAAATTATCTAGGTTTATCTTTTCTAAATTCAAGCTTGTCATCCTCTCTTAATTATAATTTTAAGCATTATCGTTCCTTAATAAAACATATGATAATAAATAACATCCTAGTATTAAAAGTGAAAAATTATATTTTGATTTTATAAGTACTAAAAAACCTAAAATACACACAGGAATTAAAAATAAAAGAGAAATTATATTTAAAATCTTTTCGGCTAAAATAAAATCTAATTTTCTGCAAAGTAAAGTATAAAGTATCCGTCCACCGTCTAAAGAACTTATTGGCAAAAGATTTACAATCCCTAGAAAGAAGTTTTGGTATGAGATTAAATTAACCATATGGCAACCACTATAAAAGTATATAATCTTTAAAATTAAAGCTAAAATCAAATTTATTAAAGGACCACTTAACAATATAAATAATTCGTCTTTATTTTCTAAGTCTGAAAAAGAATAGCTGTCACTGGCAATGTCAATATTTACTATTCCGAAAGCTATTTCTTTTATATTACCCTTTTTTACAAAAATTGCAAGTATATGACCAATCTCATGAAGTGCAGCGGATAATATTCCAAAAATCGCCGTGTATGACTTATCCATAACAAATATAAATGCAAGAAATGCCATGAAATAAAAATTAAATTTTACTTTAAAACGTATTTTTTTTAATGAACTAAGTATAGTTTCTGCACCTTTCTTAAATATATTAAATCAAATCATAAAGAATCATCAGACAAATCTTCGTCTATCTGATGTGCAGCCCGCTTGCCCGCTTCCATAGCTAAAATTACAGTCGCTGCTCCTGTTACGGCATCTCCACCGGCATACACGTATTTTCGAGAAGTCCGAGCAGTACTTTTGTCAGCAATTATTTTGCCGTCTTTATCAAATTTTAAATCCGCTTCGCTTTCAACTAATAATCTATTCACTTTATTTCCTATAGCAATAATAGCCATATCCGTTTCTAAATCAAGCTTTTCATCATATAAAGGAACAAAAAGCTTTTTGCCAAGCTGATCCTCACCTTTATGCTCCATACTTACACATTTTACACTCTTTAAAATACCATTTTCACCAATAAACTCTATAGGAGATTTAAAAAATATAAATTCTACACCCTCTTCCTTTGCATGAGAAATTTCTTCTTTTCGTGCCGGCATGTCGGATTCACCTCTGCGATAAATGACCGAAACTTTTTCAGCTCCTAAACGCACAGCACACCTTGCGGCATCTATAGCAACATTTCCTCCGCCGATTATTACAATTTTTTTTGGAAGCTTCGTAGGTGTATCAAACTTAGAATCATAAGCTTTCATAAGGTTTATTCTAGTTAAAAATTCATTTGCTGAGTAAACCCCAGCCAGACCTTCACCCGGAATACCCATAAACTTCGGTAACCCGGCCCCGGTTGCAATATATATAGCATTATATCCTTTATCAAAAAGGTCATCTATTGATAGTGTTTTTCCTATGACTATATTTGTGAATATACGAACTCCTATTTTCTCAAGCTCTTTTATTTCAAACTCTAAAACATCTTTCGGCAATCTAAAAGAAGGAATACCATAAGCAAGTACTCCTCCAGGAGTATGCAGAGCTTCAAAAATATCTACTTTATACCCTTTATGCCCAAGCTCTCCCGCACACGTAAGCCCCGAAGGCCCTGAACCTATCACAGCTACTTTTTTATTCTTTGAGGGTAATACTTTCCCTCTTTTAGGAAAAAACATCATTTTGTCGGCAATATATTTTTCTAGCCTTCCAATCGCTACAGGTTCTCCAATTTTCCCTTTTACACATTTAGCTTCACATTGCTTTTCTTGCGGGCAAACCCTTCCACATATTGAAGGTAAAAAATTACTCTCACAAATTACCTTATAAGCTTCACGTGTCAAACCTTGTGAAATGTAGTTTATAAATTTAGGGATGTTTATCCCAACCGGGCATCCGCTAATACAAGGACTGTTTTTGCAATTTAAACATCTTAAAGACTCATTTACAGCACTTTCATCAGTGAGAGTAAACTCAACTTCTTTAAAACTGGAATGTCTTTCTTCTTTATCTAGAATTTTTATCGGTTCCTTACACTTACTTTTATTTATCATATTTCAAACACCTTTAAATAAATTACAATAATTTTCTTTTGAAAGCCTTTCTTCATCCTTAAAAGCTATATTCCTTACAGTAGCTTCTTCAAAATCCACTTTATGACCATCAAATTCAGGACCGTCAACGCATGCAAATTTTAAATCTCCTCCAACTGTTAATCTGCATCCTCCACACATTCCAGTACCGTCTATCATGATGGAGGTCATACTTACCACGGTTTTAACATTGTAACCCTTAGTTACATTGCAAACTGCACGCATCATCGGAATAGGACCAACAGTAAAAACCAAATCGCAATTTGAATTTTTTTCAAGCTTATCTGAAAGAACATCCGTAACCAATCCTTTTTTTCCGTTTGAACCATCGTCTGTAACTACTATACACGTACTGTCTACTTTTTTCATTTCATTTTCCAATATAATAAGTTCCTTACTTCTAAACCCTGAAATAATTTCTACTTCTGTTCCCACTTCTTTAAATTTCTTAGCAACAGGGTATGCAATTGCACTTCCTACTCCTCCTGAAACAATTATAACTTTTCTAAACCCTTTAACATCCGTGGGTTTCCCCAAAGGGCCTACTACGTCTTCAATAATCTCACCTTTATTTTTTTTGTCAAGCTTGAGCGTTGTCATTCCTACTTTTTGATATATTATATCTATCGTTCCTTCGGTTCTGTCATAATCAAAAATAGTGAGTGGAATTCTTTCGCCTATTTTATCAACTCTAAGAATCAAAAATTGACCGGGTAATGATTTGGCAGCTATATAAGGAGCATAAATTTTCATGCGTGTAACGCTTGAATTTAAAACTTCTTTTTCTAATATTTCAAACATATATTTAATTCTCTCCCGTTAAAAATTATCATTCTAAATAGCTATTAATACGTCGATTATTGTATTTATATTAAAATAGACAAACTATGTAACTTAAGATTTAAATTCACAGCAAATTATAATATAATTGCATAGTCCTACAATAAATTATAATTTAAATGTAAAAGGAGAAAAAGATGAGCAATTTCATTTTAAGCTGCTGCTCTACTGCAGACCTTTCTAAAGACCACTTTATTAAACGCAATATTAATTATGTCCCTTTTCACTTTTATGTAAATGGGGAACAATATTATGACGACCTAGGTCAAACAATTCCTTTTGAAAAATTTTATGAAATGATGAAACAAGGCGCAAATGTTAAAACTTCACAGGTTAATCAATCTGAATTCATTAATCATTTTACTCCTTTTTTGGAAAGCGGAAAAGATATTTTACATATTAGCTTGTCTTCAGGAATTTCAGGAGCTTACAACTCTGCATTAATGGCTAAGGCTGAGCTTGAGAAAACCTTTCCAGAGAGAAAAATTTACATCGTTGATTCGCTGGCTGCTGCTTCCGGTTATGGTCTTATAATGGATAAGCTCGCTGATCTTAGAGACAGTGGAAAAAATTTAGATGAAATTTATCAGTGGATAGAAAAAAATAAACTAAAACTTCATCATTGGTTTACTTCTATGGATCTCACTTTCTACGTAAAAGGAGGCCGTCTTTCTAAAACCGCTGGTTTCTTTGGGGGACTTTTCAATATTTGCCCTATATGCAATATGAATTCAGAAGGCAAGCTAACTCCTATGTTAAAAGTCCGTTCTAAACAAAAAGCCTTTGTGGAAATGGTAAATAAAATGGTCGAATACGCTGAAAAAGGATTGGACTACTCAGAAAAGTGCTTTATTTCACATTCTAACTGTTATGAAGATGCTTTGACCCTTGCCCATCTTGTAGAAGAAAAATTTAAGAAACTTCCTGAACCGATAACTATAAATAGTATTGGTACAACTATAGGAAGTCATTCCGGTCCGGGAACCGTATCTTTGTTCTTTTGGGGTAAAGAAAGATAACTTTATAAAAAATACTTTAATTTGATGTCTCGCTTTTTAAAAGGCGAGACTATAAACTTTTAATTTTACCTTAAAAGATGTATAATATTAATTGAAAATACAATCAAGGAGAAATAATAAATGTACTCTCAACCATTTAAACACAACGTCTTGGAAGAAATTAATAAAATCTTAGAAAAAAATTTATCTCTACAAACTCAAAAACACGATAGGAAAAAAATCTGGAAAAATCAAACACTTGTTGAATCACTTTATAATGGGAAAAATCGTCTTCCTAGTGTGAAGGACATAGATCAAGGGGGTAATGATCTAAAATATGATGAAAAGAAATATTGTATAGGCAACTGCTACCTTCTTTCCGCTCTTATGGGACTTGCTCATCAGAGACCGGAATTCATAAAAAATACTTTAATTAAAGAAAAAAATGAAAATGAAGTAGAAGTAACTATTCATGGGATTAAAATTAATAACTCAGAAAAACAAAGCAACAGTGTAGCATTTACACAAACGTTTGAACCCAACGGAAAAACATATACTTATTCAGTAACTAAAGATGAAGCTCTTAAATGGAAAACTACTCATAAAGCACTTTGGCCAGTAGTAGTGGAAATTGCGTTTGCAAAATATTTAAACGATTTGGAGATTGAAAACCTAACTGAAAATTCCGAATTAGCCTCTAAGGAAATTTTGGAAATGATCGAAAGAGATTTGAAAGAAATAACCGATGCAGACAAAATAAAAAAAATAAAAGAAGACTATGATGAACTAAAAGAAGCAATATATAAAAATAAACTCAAAACACTTTTGATTAAAAAATTTAAACAAGAATTGGAAAATAACATTAATGCACTGAGAAAACTTTTTATGGGCTATTTACATTCTAAGGCTTTAACGCATTTGACAGGCGCAAAAACAGTAGATAAAGTATTTGATATTAAAGATTACAAAAATTTTGCTAAATTTAAAACTTCGAATTATAATCCTGAAGTGATTCAGGAATACCATTATCTAAAAAATCAATTCAATTCCGATAAAGTCATTAGCGTTTCCCTTTTTCATGGAAGAAAAAATTATTCAGAAGCTTTATGTAAATCTATTATTGATATAACTAAAAACATTAAATTTAAAAATAAAAATAAAATCAAAAAATTGTTTGAATCTTTGAATATTGAACCCGAAAAATATTTAAAGTGGCTTAAAACCCATGGTATAGATAATTTAGATAATCTATCAGGAAGTAATCCAAGCTTTATAATAGAATCTATAATCCAAAATTTACCCGATGATACAATTAACTACATATCCAAAACAAAACACGGTATCGTTCAAAATCATTGCTATACCGTAACGAACTTATTTGAATACGGAGGATATAAATACATTACTCTTAGAAATCCTCACCAGACTAGAAGTAAAGAGTTTTACGATAAAAGCTCTAAACTTACAAGTCAAATAGATTTACCTAAAGATATTTTAAACAGCCTGGACGAAAATGAATTCATAATTGAGCTAAACCATTTTTGGAAATATTTAGATTTAATTTCTTACGAACTATAATTAAATAATATAACTTCATATGCCCCTACTTTATATATAAATACATAAGAAAGAGTACGGCATATGATTTTTTATAAATAAACTTAAAAACAGTACTAAAAAATTAACACCACGGTTGATTCAATAAAATTTAATCCATAAATTCAGGAGCTTCAACTTTCATTAAATCTAGTATATTTTTTATTATTATTCTGACGCAGTCGCAAAGATATAGCCTTGATTCGGTTAGTTGCCTATCTTCAGAAACTACTTTACATGAAGAATAAAATTTATGAAATAAAGTAGCTAAATTTATAGCATATCTAGTGATTTTTGTAGGATCGTAACTTTTTGAAGACCTAATTATTTCAGATGGATAAGTAGCCATAAAATAAATTAATTTTTGTTCCGATTCATGATTAAGAAGCTTTAAATTCTCAGCTTCAAAAACAGGCTTATGATCTTTTAAGTAACGCTTAAAAATGCTGCATATCCTTGCATAAGCATACTGAACATAATAAACAGGATTTTTTGAATCTTGAGCTACTGCTAAATCTAAATCAAAGTCCATTCCCGAAGATGCTTCTTGACTGTTAAAGATGAATCTTGCTGAATCTGCCCCTACTTCATCAAGTAAGTCTGAAAGCTGAATTGCCTTCCCGCTCCTCTTGCTCATTCTAACAACTTCTCCGTTTTTAATAAGCCTTACAAGCTGAACTAAAATAACATGAAATCTGTCTCTATTTATTCCAAGAGCTTCCATAGATCCTTTCATGCGTTCTACATGCCCGTGATGATCCGCCCCCCATATATCTATACATAAATCAAACCCACGAGTTACAAATTTATTATAGTGATAGGCTATATCAGCAGCAAAGTAAGTCGGAATACCGTTTTTTCTTATTAGGACTTCATCTTTTTCAGAACCAAATTCAGTTGCTTTATACCAAAGGCAACCTTCTTTTTCGTAAGTAAGTCCTTTTTGAGTCATTAAGTCTATAATTTTAGTTACTTCTCCAGATTCATGGAGCTTGCTTTCATAAAACCAATTATCATAAACTATTTTGTATTTTTCCATATCTTTTTTCATTCGATTTATATTTTTTGGGAGTGCAAAATCTATTAAGGCATTTATTCTTTCTTGTTCCTCTTTTTGAAGATAACTCTTTCCGTAAATTTCAAAAAACTCACGGGCTAATTCAGTTATGTCCTCTCCTTGATAACAGTTTTCAGGCATTTCATCAGATAATTCATTATTACATAATTGTTTATAGCGAATGTTTAATGATAATCCAAACTTTTCTATTTGATTTCCTGCATCATTTACATAAAATTCTTTAAATACATTATATCCGGATTTATTAAGTATCGATGCAAGGCAATCACCTAAAGCTCCCAGACGTGCATTTCCCATATGCATCGGACCTGTAGGATTCGCTGAAACAAATTCAATCATTACTTTTTTATTTTCACCATAATTGCTTTCACCGTAATTTTCACCTTTGGATTTTATTTCTTTTAAAACATTCAAAAAAAAGTCTTTGGAAAAGAAAAAATTTATAAATCCGGGGCCGGCAATCTCTATTTTTTCAATATTCAAGTTGTCCAAATTTATGTTTGATTTTATCATTTCCGCTATTTGCCTAGGCGAAGTACGAAAAATTCTAGATGACATTAACGCTACGTTGGAAGATAAATCTCCATGATTAGTATCCCCGGGGATTTCAACTTCAAAATTTGGTATATCTGCATTAGCAAGTTGCTGGGATTGAATAAGCTCTTTAAGAGATGCTTTAATAGCTTCTTTTAATTTTTTTATTGTCATTTCCAGAACATACATATTATTTTTCCTCACTTTTTAGTTTTTTGTACTCTATAATAATAGATATCATGTTTATAAAACTTGAGTTTACATCCAAAGAATATTTAATATTTATCTTTCCTTTGCTTTCAGTACAATTACTTTCAATTTCATGAGTAAATATACTCATCATCAATACTCCATAATCAGTATAATATGGACTATCATGCTTTTTATCTTTTTCAAGCACAAGCTTAATTTGTTGATTTCCTCTTTTAGTAAGCGTTACTAAATTATCCTTTTCAATCTTTATAATACAAAGATTGTAATTTTGAGTGTTGCCTACGTATTCGCGGTAAATTAAATATTTTAAAGATCCCTTACTTACATAACGTCCACGAGCTATAAGTTCAATATTATCTTCTTCACCCAAATAATTTTGAGTGGATTTTATTTTAATAAGATAATCTTCTTTAATGCAAACCTCTCCCCTACATCATTTATTTTAATATGCTTCTATATTTATATTTTTTACAGTTATTTCTCTATTTAAAAATTGTTCGGCATTTAAAGAAAATTTTTCAGGATCCCCACTTACATAAAAATTATGATTTCCCATTTTTTCTTCAGCTTTATTTAAATGATTATCTATAAAAAATTTCTTAAGAGCTATTGCTAATTCTCTACTGGGATCAATTAAATTTAGTTTATCTCCAAACATCTTTTTTATGACGGGCTGTACTACAGGATAATGAGTACATCCTAGTACAAGCGTGTCAATACCTTTTTTTATAAGCGGAGAAATATATGAGTCTAAATTCTTTTTTAAGTCTTCATTCGTATACTCTATATTTCCGTCTTCTATGAGCGACGCCAGCAACGGACAATCCCTTTGCCAGCATTTAACATTCCTTTGAATTTCGCTTATACAATTTAAATATGAATTACTTTTTATTGCAGCAGTAGTACCAATTACTCCAATTTTAGAGTTTTTAGTCACCTTCACTGCCGCTTTACAGGCCGGAGTTATTACTTCAAATATCGGAACATTAGAGTTTAATCTTTCAATATATGAACTAACTGTACCACAAGCTGCTACAATAACCTTTACTCCCATTGACTCCAAAAATCTTATATTTTGATCCGCAAAGCAAAGAATATCTTCCGTATTTTTATTCCCATACGGCATCCGCAGTGTATCTCCAAAGTAAATTATATTTTCACCGGGCATAAATTCCGATATGGCTTTTACAGCAGTTAAACCACCTATTCCCGAATCAAATACACCAATCCCTAGATCTTTCATTTTTAAAAAGCTCTTATATAGCTTTGCATGATTTGATCTTTCTTTATTATAAACATGCATTTTATGTACTATATCCAGCTTTTGCCTCCATTTCTAACTTAATTTACTTATTATCTAAAGCTAAATTTATAAGTCTATCTAAAAGATCAGAAAATCCTATACCTTTTTCATTCATAAGCTGCGGATACATGCTTATACTCGTAAATCCAGGAAACGTATTAATTTCATTCAGAAGTATTTTATCGGTTTTACTTTCAAGGAAAAAATCTATTCTTGATAGCCCTTTACATCCCATTATCTTATACGCCTTCATTGCTATGTCTTGAATTTCTTTTACTGTACTAGGCGAAAGATCATCGGCTATTCTCGTTTTTGAAGATTGATTTAAATATTTTGCATCATAATCATAGAACTCATTAGAGGGTAAAATTTCACCTATCGAAGATGCTAAAAGTTCATTGTTTCCAAGTATTGCACATTCTATTTCTCTGCCTATAACAGCTTTTTCAATAAGTACTCTCTCATCTTCTTTCAATGCTTCCTTAATACCGGCTATCAATTCTTCACGATTTTTTACTTTACTTACTCCTACAGATGATCCGGCATTCGCAGGTTTTACAAACATAGGATAAGTTTTTATTATCGCTTCTGTTTTTTCAATGCAATTATCTTTAAAATTTTCAAAATCATATTTTGAAAACCAATGAAAAATGGGTTTATTTATTCCATGATATGACAAAACTGTATTTGTAACCACTTTATCCATACAGGTTGCCGAAGCCATTACGCCACATCCTACATATGGAATTTTGGCAAGCTCAAAAAGTCCTTGAATAGTTCCGTCTTCTCCGTTTTTGCCGTGTAATACAGGTATAACTACGTCTAGTTTTAAAACGCTGAAACTGCCGTCATCATTCTTTACCATCACACCTCTTACAGAAGAGTCAGGCGAAAAGTGAACTTTTTTCTTTTTGCTGCACTTTTCCCAGCTACAGTTTGATAGTTGGTTTTTATCTCCTTCATATAGATACCATTCTCCGTTTTTAGTAATACCTATTAGATAAATATTATACTTATGAATTGAAATATTTTTTACTATACTTTCCGCAGACACCTCTGAAACACTATGTTCAGATGAATTTCCCCCAAATATTATACCTACGTTTAATTTACTCATTTAAAATATGCACCCCATATTATGTAGTAAAGCTTAGCTAAAATTGCTCGGCTTCCTAAATTATTATATCATATCTCTTAAAAAAGGTGTTTAAAATATAATCAAATGATAATTTTGTTTTATAATATATTATGTATATATAAATAAATTACCTGAACAAATACAATATATGATTAAAAATTTTTATTTTGCAAGATAAATTTCCGTATTTATGGTAATATATTTTAAGATAAGACTAATAAACTTTGAACTTTAAGGAGTGTATAATCAATGAATAAAAATAAAAGAGTTGTAGTAATAGGCACAGGTGGAACAATAGCAGGAGTCGGTCAAGAGGGTAAGACAGGTAATTATACATCTGCTCAAATTAAAGTAGAAGCTTTAGTAGAAGAAATTCCCAACTTAGATTCCCTGACTCATGTAGAATCCGTTAATATGTTTGACGTTGATAGCTCGGATATAACTTTTGATAACCTATTGGAAATAGCTAAATATATAAACAAAACTGAAAAGGATGAAAATATTCAAGGATTCGTAGTTACTCAAGGAACTGATACTCTTGAGGAATCTGCTTATTTTTTAAATCTTACAGTTAAAACTGAAAAACCTGTAGTAGTAACAGGATCCATGCGTCCAAATACTGCAATCAGCGCAGATGGTCCTTTAAATCTATACCAGTCCATAGCTTTGGCAAAAAATGAAGAAGCAAAAGGAAAAGGCGTTCTTACAGTATTTTGCGACGGAATTTATTCTGCAAGAGAAGTGCGCAAAATCAATACTTTCCGTGTGGACGCTTTTAATCAGAGAGATCTTGGCT
>CAKUYF010000012.1 GCA_934702115.1 uncultured Eubacteriales bacterium
GTTACATGCATTAGTATTTATAATATAAAAATATAACAATGGTAATACTTGGCGGAGGTGTAAAAGTTTAAATTGGATAAAAATGATATTAAATCTATGTTTTTTGAAGAAATTTTTGAAGAAATGTCAAAAGAAGGCATTGAAACATATAGAGTACGTCAAGTATACGATTGGATTGCTAAAGGTGTAACTTCTTTTGATGAAATGACCAACTTACCTCTTGCGTTTAGAGAAAAGCTAAAGCTTAAGTATAATTTATTAGGCGTAAGAATAAAAGAAAAGAAAGTTTCTTTAGATTCTACAGTGAAATATTTGTTTAGTTTATATGATGATGAGTTTATAGAAGCTGTAATCATGAAATATAAGCATGGTTATTCGATGTGCATTTCAACGCAAGCAGGTTGTAAGATGGGGTGTGCTTTTTGTGCGACAGGTAAAGGAGGATTTTTCAGAAATTTATTTCCAAGTGAAATGCTGTCTCAAATTGAGACAGCTCAAAAGGATTTGGATATTAAGATATCTAATGTTGTTCTTATGGGTATGGGAGAACCGTTAGACAATTATGCAAACGTAATAAGATTTTTAAAGCTTTTAACATCTCCGGACCGTTTGAACATAGGAGCAAGGCATATTTCTCTTTCAACCTGTGGAATTGTAGACAGAATTTATTCTCTTGCAAAAGAAAAGTTACAAATAACTCTTTCTGTGTCTCTTCATGCCCCCAATGACAGGATAAGAAGCAAAATAATGAGAATAAATAATAAGTGGGGTATTAAAGAGTTAATTGATTCATGTAAGTACTATATTGAGCAAACTAATCGACGTATATCTTTCGAATATGCTATGATTAAAGGTGTAAATGATTCTTTGGAAAACGCAAATGAGCTTGGAAAGCTTTTGCAAGGGATGCTATGTCATGTAAATTTAATTCCTTTAAATGCTTCTTCGAGCTGTAATTGGCAGAAAAGTTGCCTTAGTGATATCTATCGGTTTAAAAGTGCACTTGAAAAATACCGAATCAACACAACAATCAGAAGAACTCTAGGTAAAGATATTGATGGTGCATGTGGTCAACTTAAGTATAAACATACACAAAGAGGAGGTTAATTTAGATAAATGGAGTTTTACAGTAAAACTGATATTGGAAAAAAACGAAAAAGTAACCAAGATGCTGTAGCAGGGCAGTTGATTTCTCCTACGTTAGCTTGGAGTGTAGTATGTGACGGCATGGGTGGAAACAATGGCGGAGATATTGCAAGTAATATAGCGGTAAAAGAAATTTTTAAATATATGAACACACTTCTTAAAGATAAAAAGAGCAGTGAAGATATTAAAAGACTCATGGAATATGCTATTGAATGTGCTAATAAAAAAGTGTATGACAAGTCGCTGGAAGATGATCTGCTAAGGGGAATGGGTACTACAGTTGTCTTGGCAGTAGTAAGCGATATGAATTTACAAATTTTTCACGCGGGAGATAGCAGGGCATACGTAATTGGTAAGAACGGTATAAAACAAATAAGCGTGGATCACTCTATTGTTCAAGAAATGGTAAACAGCGGCGAAATTACTGCCGAAGAAGCTAGAAATCATATTCAAAAAAACATTATTACTCGTGCACTGGGAGTAAATGAAGAAATTCAGTTAGATTATAACGAAATACCCTTAGAAAATGAAGACGCAGTAATGTTATGCACTGACGGTCTTTCGAATCATTTAGAAGATCAGGAAATTTATAAATTTTTTTGTAAGTATAATTTAAATAAAGTTCCCAAGTTGCTAGTAGAGGAATGTAATGCACGGGGCGGAAATGATAATATCACAGTTTCAATAATTAAGTGCAACTAATAAAAAGTGACTTTAATTATACTTAAAAGCGGAATAGGAGAGAAAAAAGCTTGGATAAATACACAGGAAAAAGATTAGACGCCAGATATGAAATACAAGAGCTAATTGGCGTAGGAGGTATGGCGGTAGTATATCGAGCTTACGATATTATAGAAGATAAGATTGTTGCTATAAAAATCCTTAAAGATGAATTTTTAGGTAACCGAGAGTTCGTGCGTAGATTTAAAAACGAATCTAAAGCAATTGCAGTTCTTTCGCATCCTAATATAGTTCAAGTATATGACGTAAGCTTCGGGACTAAAATTCAGTATATCGTAATGGAATATATAGACGGTATAACCCTTAAAGAGTTTATTTCCCGCCAAAAAGTAATAAATTGGCATGATGCACTTTATTTTGTAAATCAGATCTTATCTGCTCTTCAGCATGCTCATAGTAAGGGAGTAATTCATAGAGACATTAAACCTCAAAACATTATGCTTCTAAAAGACGGTACTATCAAAGTAACTGATTTTGGCATAGCTCGTTTTTCAAGAAATGAAACTCAAACTATGACTGATCGGGCAATAGGTTCAGTACACTATATCTCACCAGAGCAAGCTAAAGGCAGTGTAATTGATGAAAAAGCAGATATTTACTCTGTAGGAGTAATGCTTTATGAGATGTTAACCGGAAAATTACCATTTGAAGCAGATAACGCCGTATCTGTGGCTATTATGCAAATGCAAACCAAACCAAGCCCTCCTAGAGAAATAAATCCGGATATTCCCCAAGGGCTTGAAGATATAACTTTACATGCAATGGAGAAAAACCCGGTTAATAGATATGCAAGTACTGATGAAATGATTTCCGATCTCAAAAAGTTTCAGGAAGATCCCACAATACATTTTGAATATAAGTCCTTTGTTGATGATACTCCTACGAAATACATTGATAAAGTAGGAGAAGTAAATCGTTCTAAATCCGATTACGGAGATAATTTTAACAAAGAGGAAGAAAAGAAACGCACTAAAGCTGGAGTTATTGCAGGAGGCATAGCGGTAGCAGTAGGTTTATTTGCCTTAGTATTCATTTTTGCTGCATGGTTTAATTCTTGTGGAATGAGTAAAGCGAAGGATGTTGATGTACCGAATCTTATTAATATGAAGCTTGCAGACGTACAAAATAATCCGGATTATAAATTTATTTGGAAAGTTGAATCTGTTTATGATAGTTCAAAACTAGAAGGGATAATAATTGATCAAGAACCTCTTCCGGGTTCGAAAAAAATTAAAGAAGGTTCAACAATATCGTTAAAAGTAAATAGTTTTGGAGTATTGGTTACTGTTCCTTCGGTAAAAGGAATGACAGAAGAAGTGGCTAAGAATAAAGTATCAAATTTAGGGCTTAAATGTGAAGTTCTTACTATAAATAGTAATGATACTGCTGAAGGATTAGTGTGTAATGTAGATCCTCGCGAAGACACAAAAGTAACGGCGGATACAACTATCAGACTTTATGTAAGCAAAGGGCCTATTGAAGAAAAGATAATTGTTCCGAATGTTATAAATAAATCTCTTGAAGCCGCTAAAGATGAGCTTTCTGCTGCGGGATTGAAAGTAATAGATAACATAATTTATGAAACCAGTGACAAAGAAAAAAATACAGTTATTTCTACTGATCCTCTTCCTGGAGTTACAGTTTCCAAAAATGCACAGGTTAAAATTACAGCAAGTTCAGGAGTAAAAAAGGAAAGAACTATTGAAGTACCAATAGATCTTCCGGCTGGTGTAGAATATGAAATAACAGTATCTTCTTATATTAATGGTGTTTTTGAGTCCTCCAAAAAAGTTATTCCGGCATATAATGGAACTTATACTGTATATGTGAAAGGAACCAGTGGCAAGAAAACGCTTAATGTTAATATAGACGGATCACAGTATAGAGTTTATGAAATTAATTTTGATCTTTCTTCAAATAATGTAAAGAAAACTAAATCTTTTGATTATAAAGTAAAATCATCTACATTAATTCCGGAAAAAATAGATGACGAGAAAGAAGATGACGAAGATGTAGAATATGGAAATAATTAACTGATTTATATTTATTTAAATTTATAATTTATTTTAAAATTAAGAGGTGCAAGTGTTGTGGATAGAATAATTATTTCAGGGGGAAAGAAGCTATACGGGAAAGTTTCTATAAGCGGAGCTAAAAATGCTGCATTAGCGATACTTCCCGCAGCTGCACTTTCAGATGGGGTATGTAGGATTGAGAATGTACCTAATATTAGTGACATTACACTTATGTGTAAGTTACTAGAGGATCTTGGTGCTAATGTAAGGATGTTAAATAAAAATACAATAGAAATTGATCCTAGAAATATGAGATGTGAGGTAGCTTCCTATGATATTATGAGGAATATTAGAGCTTCTTGTTATCTTTTAGGGGCACTTCTGGGAAGATTTAACGAGTCTAAAGTATATTTACCCGGAGGCTGCGATTTCGGAATTCGCCCTATTGATCAGCATCTTAAAGGATTTAAAGCTTTGGGAGCGGATTATTCTTTGGATGCGGGAATGGTGAAGGTAAAATGCGATAAATTAGTAGGGAGTAACATATATTTGGATGTTGTTTCCGTAGGTGCCACAGTGAATATAATGTTAGCAGCTGTTAAAGCTGAAGGTCTTACAGTGATAGAGAATGCAGCGAGAGAGCCTCATATTGTAGACCTAGCTAACTTCTTAAATTGTATGGGTGCAGATATAGTAGGTGCCGGAACAGATATTATAAAAATAAAAGGGGTAAAAAAACTTAGCGGTATAAATTACTCCATAATTCCTGATCAAATAGAAGCAGGAACTTACTTGACTATTGCCGCTGCTACAGCAGGAGATATAACCATTGAAAATGTAACTCCGAAACACTTAGAATCCATTACTGCTAAACTTAAAGAAATCGGTGTGGAAATTCACGAATATGGTGATTCAATTAGAGCTAAAGGTAATAAGGAACTCAAAAAATGTAATGTTAAAACAATGCCGCATCCTGGGTTTCCTACTGATATGCAACCTCAAATTACTACACTTCTTTCTCGCGCTAAAGGTACAAGTATAGTAAACGAAGCAGTTTGGGATAATAGATTTAGATATATAGAAGAGCTACGTAGAATGGGAGCTAATATTTCAGTAGACGGTAGACTTGCGGTAATTGAAGGGGTAGATGAGCTTATCGGTGCGCCAGTTAAGGCTACAGATCTTCGAGCAGGGGCTGCTTTGGTTATTGCGGGTCTTTCTGCTAAAGGAATTACTACAATTGAAGACATCAAGCATATAGAACGTGGATATGAAAATATGGTAGAGAAGCTTCAAAGTATAGGTGCGGAGATTTCAAAGGTGAGCGAAGTTGACACTCAAGAAGAAGTAGGTTAAGAAAGTTTACGAGAAAGGAAGAATAAACTATAAAATTTTATCCTCTTTTTAGTGGAAGTAAAGGAAATAGTACTTATATAGAGTTTTCTTCTGGTGAAGGTATTTTAGTAGATGCGGGTAAGAGTACTAAGCAAATAGAGTTAAGTTTGTCTAAAAAAAAGATAGACATAAATAAAATAAAAGGAATAATTTTAACTCACGAGCATACAGATCATATTTCAGCTTTGAAAGGTCTAATTCAAAAGTATAATTTAAAAATATATACTTCTAAAGGTACTTTAGAATGCCTTAGATTCAAGGGAATACTAGGTAATAAAAGGGAAGCTCAAATAATGTCTGAAGGTAGAGAATATGAAATAGGATTTGCGTCTATTTGTCCTTTCGCTCTTCCTCATGATTGTGCAGAAGGCTTAGGATATGTAATAACTTCACGTGAAGGAGAAAAATTGGCTATATGCACGGATCTTGGCTATATTCCTGAAAAGATCAAGAATTCGTTAAAAGGATGTGGAAATGTAATTATTGAATCTAATCATGATACTATGATGTTAGAAAATGGCCCGTATCCTTATAGTATAAAGAGAAGAATTTTATCGGAATTAGGTCATCTCTCCAATAGGGCATGTTCAGAGATACTACCGTTTTTAGTAGAAAATGGCACTAAAAATATAATACTTTCTCATTTAAGTTCTCATAATAATTTGCCCGCTCTTGCTTTAGAGAGTGCTTATTGCGCTTTACATAATTGCGGGATACGTCCGGATATAGACGTTTCTGTTTCGGTAGCTCCTGTTTTCAGTTGATATAAAAGTCCTATTTTAGCAAAAAGTCTAGAAAATTGAAAATAATAAGATTCTAAATTTTAATTAGAATAATTTTTATATATTTAATAAAATAAATATTTTACTTTTTCAAGTAGAAGTATTATTTAACATTCTAAGGTTAATGATTAAAAATTTATTTACTATTTTTTGAATTCAAAGAAAAAATCCAGCCATAAGCTGGACTTTTTAATTATATTAATTTTTATATGTAATCAAGAAAGTAGTATTTTAGAAATTAACTTCCTCCATAATCTCAATTACATTTGTATTATAACCCATACTTCTAGCATGTTGCTCAGCTCTTGCTAATGTATAAAAAGCATATTTTTTTTCATTTCTACAATACAATGAATCAGGATTTGATCCAACTATGTAATATGGGGAACAATATCTGATCAGTTCAGGTGCAATCCACTCATTCCAATTACCTTCTGAGTCAGTGTTTTTTTCAATAAAAAATTGCACAAGTCCTCCTGTAGGGATTATTTTAAATATTTCCCCACCTGATACTTTTTCCAATTCTTCATTGTTCAATTTTCTAAACATTCATACCAACCTTTTCATTTTCTATTTTGTAACTCATAATTACAAGTTTAATTATAGTTTAATCATGTGAGTTTGTCAACTTAATTTTTTTAGAATATAAACATAACAAAACTGAATAAAAATTACCTAAATTATATATACATATTATAAAAGCTAAATAAATCCCAGAATATAAACTAGTATTATTTTTGTATCTTGCTATAAATTTTATAGAAAATAGTTCCAAATATTATAGCTAGATAAAAAGTTATTGATCTGCAAATTAACATGGCACTGGATAACTTATGAGGAGTCAAGTATCCGCTAAATATAGTAAGAAAGGATTTTTCAGCTGTACCGGCTGACCCGGGAAGAGGAGTAAAAGAGGAAATAGTATTTGTGAGCATTTGGCTAAAAATTGATTCCAAAATTTGAGCTTTAACTTCCCCAAAAGCTTGAAATACCCAAAAAGGAATAGATAATAGTGCTGAAAGTTGAATGAAGGTATAGAAACAAAGCTTAATATTTAAAAATTTATTTTTTTTCATTTTAGAATTTATTTGAACGAAAAAATCCAACTTAGAATTTAAATCTTTTAAAGTACTTTTATAGTCTTTTACTATGTGAATTTTGCAAAACAGACGCAAGAAAAAATCTATTATATTTAGGGTTAATTTTTTATTTGTTGAAAATAGAAAAAGGGAAAATATCATTGCCCCTTGAAATACAATTCCTATTATAAGAGCTGCTATATATTCGGTAGGAAGACTTTTTACTTTTTGGAAAGAAAATATTATTGATAAAAATAAGTATATTAGAAATGTAATCTGATATATAAAGAATTTTTTGGTTACTATTGAAAGCGAAGCACTTTTATCAATATTTCTTTTAGTAAGCTCTACGACTTGTATTGGCTGCCCTCCAATTCCCAAAGGAGTAAGGAGGGTAAAATACTGTCCTATAACACTTACTACAAATACTGAAAATCTTTTTTGAAGCTGTGTATGTGGAGTAGAGTTTATAATGTTATATAATACAAGACTGTCGAAATACCATGAAAGTAGAAATAAGAAAATTGCTAAAGCGATAAATTCTAAATTTAGAGAAGGAAATAAATTAATGAGGTTTAACAGGTTATTATCGACAACACAAAAATACACCAAGATTCCAAAAGATACCAAAATCAAACATACATTAAGTAGAGATTTGATCTTTCTCTTAGTTATTTTTTTCTTACTATAGGTATTTGAAGAATTAATTGATTCGAGTTTTAAATTAAAATTTTTCATAGAATTATTTTTGCCGAAAAATTTTTAATTATTATTTATTAATTTTAATGTTTGAAATTACTTTTTATTTTATTGTTTTCAGGCTGTTTAATAGGGTGGGGTACGTCTATCGGGCTTTTTTGGTTTACAGGTTTAAAATCGTTGCTTACGAAATAATCGATAGATTTTTTAGCAGATGATATATTATCCATGAAACCTTTAAAATTTGCTGATTTTGCGTGTAAGCAAAGTATATAATAATAACTTACTATTTTAGATTTTTGAGCATATACCCATACATGATTATTATATTCTTTATAAGTATTTTCCATTTCGAAAAAATTTCTTATTACTCCGAGTGATCTTATAAAATCGTTTATTTTTGTAACATTTATAGAATGTAAGATACTTGATTCTCGGCTGCTATAGTTATATAGTACCTTGCTTAGAAATACTATCTTTTTGGAATAATAAAACAGTTTTGGAGATATAGATATATCCTCAAAATACATATCATCAAATTTAACGTTATGATTAAAGAAAAGTTCTCTTTTAGTCAGTTTATTCCAAACATAATAATGCATACTTATATCTAAAATAAGTTTTTTCAAAGCTTTAGTTTTAGGATAAACTCCCGGCAAAGAATGAATTGGTATATACACACTTATATCTTTTTCAGGATAATAAACATTAAAATTACAACATACCATATCTGCTTCATTTTTTTTTGCCGCTTCATATAAACATTCTAAAAAATTTGGTTCGATGTAATCATCGCTATCCATAAAAGCTATATATTCACCTTTAGAAACATTTAGAGCAGTATTTCTTGCTACTGCCGGTCCACTGTTTTCTTGATTTATGAATACAAAGTTTTTATTTTTTTCGCAAAATTCCAATATGATGTTAAGACTATTATCTGTTGAACCGTCATTAATAATAATTGCTTCAAAATCCTTGAAAGTTTGATTTTGAACGGATTCAAGGGCTTTTCTTAAATATTTTTCCACATTGTAAACAGGGATTATTAGACTGATAGTTGGATTTTTCATTTTAAACTTCTCCTTAGAATTTTAATTAAATCTTCTCAGAGCTATCCGAAATTTTACTTATGTTAGAAAAAGGTGCAAAAATTATGATATTTAAGAAATAAGTTATAATTCTCCAAATAAGTATAGCAGATTTTATAGTGTTTTCCGTAAAAAACAGTGAAAAAAATACATAAAAACTTCCTTCTGCCGCTCCTGAGCCTCCAGGAAGAGGGACAAATGAAGAAACCATTGTAACGAATGCTTGACCGGTTATCATATCAAAAACACTTGCGCCTAAAAAGTTGAAGGATCTGTAAATCATATATGGAATTAAAAATATTAAAGTGAGTTGAAGAGTAGTGAGTGAAAACGTAGTCAAAAGTAATTTTTTATTCTTGTATAATTTAGAATTACTTTCATGAAAATATTCAAGTTGCTGTTCTACTTTTTTTATTTTTTCCGGAGGATTTTTAATAATTTTTATTTTTGAAAGAAAATTAAAGAAAAACTTTATTATTTTATCAGTTAGTTGTTTATTTACAGAAAACATAAATATAAAAATTACTACAATAGCGTGAGAAATAAATCCGAAAGCGGCAAGGCTAAGCATCCATCCTTTTAGATCGCCCCTAAACAAATCTAAGTTACAAAGCATAACTATAAGACTATAGAAGGTGATTGTTGTTTGATAGACTAGAAATTTTTGAATAAGACAGGAAGTTGATACTCCTGTATCTAATTTTTGTTTGGACATACAGTATAGTTGCATAGGTTGTCCACCTACTGCACCCGGAGTAATAACACTGAAAAATTGTCCTACTGCAGTAGTTTTCAAAGACTGTCGGAAAGTATAATTTTTATTGTAATTATGTGTAAGCTTATAAAGTATATAAGCGTCTATAGCTACATTTGAAAATTGGCATAAAACTCCTGCGGCAAGCCACCATTTATTAAAATTAGTTGCGTTTTCTATAAGATCCATAAGGCCGTTTTCTGACATAAAAAAGTAAATTATAAATCCTATAGGAATTAACAATAAGAAAGCAGTAAAAATTGATTTATTATCCCACTTTTTCATTTTAATATTCCTCCACTTAAAAGTCGCTTCTGAGTTACGTGAGTTAAAGGTTCTTAAATATTTACCGGTTATTTTACATTATAACATACAATGGCTATAAATTATGTTAATTTATAATATACACTTTATTATCACTGGACAATCCGCTTGGAATATTATATCCAATATAAAAGGATTTACTGCAAATCAGTGGTTAATAATAAAACTATAGTACGTTTTTATGTAAATCACAGATAAAATTTTCAGAGGGGTGAGTAATGAGTGGCAGAGTTATTAATTGAAGGTTCACGACGCTTAGAAGGTGAAATAAAAGTACAAGGTGCAAAAAATAGTGTACTTCCCATTTTAGCTTCTTCTATAATTTGTAAGGATGAATGTATAATACACAATTGCCCCCACATTTCTGATGTGAAAGCAACAATTAAAATACTGAATTATTTAGGATGTAAAACTACATTTGAGGGTAACACTTTAATTGTAAATTCTAAGGATATTTCAAAAAATAATATACCTGATTTCTTGATGAGAGAGATGAGATCGTCTATAATATTTTTAGGCTCATTAATTTCAGTTATGGGATCTGCGAAATTATGTTTTCCCGGAGGATGTGAGCTTGGGCCTAGACCTATTGACCTACATTTAGACGGATTAAGACAAATGGGACTTTTAGTGAATGAAGGTCATGGGGTAATGGAGTGCGAAACTCCAACGCGACTTAGGGGATGTAATATTACGCTATCTTTTCCTAGTGTGGGAGCAACAGAAAATTTACTTTTAGCTGCAGTTTTGGCTAAAGGAAGGACTGTAATAACTAATGCGGCTAAAGAGCCTGAAATAATTGATTTAGCCAACTTTTTAAATAAATGTGGTGCAAAAATAAAATGCTGTGGAGATAGTACGATAATAGTTGAAGGAGTAGACCGTCTCCATGGAGCGGAGCATGTTGTTATTCCGGATAGAATTGCTACAATTACTTATATGGCTGCAGGTGCTACAAATGCAGGCAAGTTGATTTTAAAAAATATTTCTAAGGATCATATAAGTTCTGCCGTACCTATTTTTGAGGAGGCAGGATGTATCATAAAGTTTTTGAGTGATGACAGCTTGAAAATGGAAGCACCTTCAAGACTGTACGCCAATCGTCTTATTCGCACTATGCCTTATCCGGGATTTCCTACAGATGCGCAAGCACCCATAATGGCAATGAATACAGTTTCAGATGGCACTAGTATGTTTATTGAAAATATATTTTCAAATAGATATAAACACGTAGATGAGCTTTTAAGGTTGGGAGCAGATATAAAAGTAGAAGGGAAGGTAGCAATTGTAGACGGTGTACGAAGACTTTCCGGTGCAAAAGTGAAAGCGATGGATTTGCGCGGTGCAGCGGCATTAGTAGTGGCAGGACTTAGTGCAGAAGGAAAAACTTCAATAACAGGAGTTAACTATTTAGACAGAGGATATGAAAATATAGAGACGGTTTTAGGTAATGTGGGAGCAAGTATAAAAAGAATTTAAAGGATTTTAATAATGAAAAAAGAGTTAAGAATAAATTCCGAAAATCGGAGGGTGTCGAGAATTAGAGACAACAAAATGAAAAAAGCAAGGTTACGAAAACATAAAAGAAAAGTGTTTTTAAACAGACTAATTCTAATATGTTTATTTTTAGTGTTTTTAACAGTGGTAACTGTAGGTATCATTTTTGGTTTAAATACTATTTTTTGCGTCAAAGAAATATATGCTAAAAGTAATTTAAAATATGACAGTCAAAGCATAATTTATGCTTCGGGAATAAAAGTTGGAGACAATTTATGCTTTTTAAATTCAAAAGAGACAGAAAAAAGAATATATCAATCTTTACCTTACATAAAAAAAGTGGAAATAAAAAAATCATTTCCTGATAAAGTTAGCATTGAAGTAGAGCTTACCGAACCAAGCTGGACGTTAGTTTCTGACGGGAAATATTTTTTAATAGGTGAAAATAATAAACTTCTTGAAGAACGCTCTGAAGGCATTTCTGAACTTATAAGTATTTTAGGGTTAAAGTTTTCGGTTTCTTCGGAAGGAGAAATTATCTATGAAGATAATAGCTTAAAAGACAAAATTGAGTTAATAAAGAAAATTTTTAAAGAAAAGGGTTTGATTTTAATAAAGAGTATAGATGTTTGCGATAGTAATAACATTGTAGCTAATTATGATAATAGAATATACATACATTTTGGAAATGAAGAAGATATAGATTATAAAGCATTGACTGCAGCTGAAATAATATTAAATAAAATAGGTTCTGCGGAGAAAGGAATTTTAGATCTTAAAACTGTAAAAAAAGACAATCGTTCTTATTTTATTCCGGAATAAATGTTTAAAAAAAATCGCCAATTTATTTGGCGATTAAAAATTAATTGATAAATCTCGAATTAAGATGTTTATTATTTATTTACAATACTGTATAATTTAGCATCTTACTGAAGTCGACCATTGCCATATATTTGTTCTAGGTTTCGAACAACCTTTCTAGGTGAAAATTGTCTTCCAAGGGACCAGCTTGTAACGTCGTTGAATGAGCCTAGTAAGGCATAATTGTTACCTTCTTCATTATCCACATATACATTTATTGTAGTGTTTGGTATTACATTATTTGCAAACAGTTTTGCAAGCTTATCTTTTTTAACTATATAAGTAAGAACCGTACACCCACCTATTCTTTGCATAGCTAAATTAGTCATTTTTAATTTCAAGTTGGTTATTTCCATTAAAAGAGCATTTTGAAATTTTGGGCATTTTAGGTAACATTCTGTTTCATTTTCTGGAATTTTTTCTAAAATAACATTTACAGTTGCTGTAGTTGGTAGTGACATTTTTTACTCCTCCTATATCAAATAAATTATTTGAGATCAACTCTCTGTACTATTAAAACATATTAATTTAGTTTTGTCAATACTTTTTATGAATAATATCCATTTAAATTATCTCAAATAAATTTTGTTGTTTTTTGATTTATTATTATGGTTTAATAAAGCATGAGATTTTAGTTTAAAGAAAAGAGGTTTTTAAAATTTTTAAATTTGATAAAAGAATAGAAGAATTATCCAGAAAAGTGTTGGAATTATGCAGTAAAAAATTTGAAGAGATAGAGAAAATAGAGGAATTTAATTCTCAGAAAGTTCTTAAAGCTTTTATTGAAAGTAACGTAAGCGAGAGCCATTTTGTTCCTACTACAGGATATGGTTATAATGATAGAGGTCGCGAAAAGTTAGATGAAGTTTATTCGAGAATTTTTAGAACTGAAGATGCATTAGTAAGATATAGCTTTGCAAGTGGGACTCATGCTTTAAGTACTGCACTTTTCGGAATTTTACGACCAGGCGACAAAGTTTTAAGTGTAACCGGTAAGCCTTATGACACCATGAAAGATGTGATTGGTGATTCACAAAGAGATATAGGATCTTTAAAAAACTTTGGTGTAGATTTTGAGTACATAGATTTTGAATTTGAAAGCAAAGAGTATTTTGAAATAATAAAAAGTAAGCTTAAAAATAAATTTAAAGCAGTTTATATTCAAAGATCAAGAGGATACTCTTTAAGACGGTCCTTATCTGCTGAAGATATAGGAAAGCTGATTGAATCAGTCAAAAAAATAAATCCTGAAGTTATAACGATAGTGGATAATTGTTACGGTGAATTTGTTGAGGTCAAAGAGCCTTCGGAATATGGAGCAGACTTAATTGTAGGTTCTCTTATTAAGAATCCGGGAGGTGGGATTTCACTTTCCGGAGGGTATATTGCAGGGAAAAAACATCTTATTGAACTTTGTGCAAACAGGTTTACTGCTCCGGGTATCGGGAAAGAAATAGGGGCGAGTGTTGCAGGGCACAGAGATTTATTTATGGGAATATATAATGCTCCTCAAGCCGTTTCAAATGCTTTAAAGACAGCCACTTTTGCGTCTGCATTATTTGAAATTTTAGGTTATGAAGTTTCTCCTAAATATACGGATAAGAGATGCGATATTGTACAGTCTATAACACTTAAAGAACCTAGTTCATTAATAGAATTTTGCCGTGGTATTCAAGAGAAATCTCCTATAGACTCTTTTGTAACGCCAGAGCCTTGGGATATGCCCGGTTATGAGGACAAAGTAATAATGGCAGCAGGGAATTTTATATCCGGTTCTTCAATAGAGCTTTCTGCTGACGGCCCTTTGCGTGATCCTTACGTAGTATGGATGCAAGGAGGAACATGTTTTTATACTTCTAAAATCGGGATAATGAATGCTGCACAGAAGGTAGTTAATACTAAAGATAAATAATACATAGTACTATTTTGCTTTGTTTGCATCATAAATATTTCTTAAACTGTCTATAAATAGCAGTGGTCTTAATCTTTGGAGGTTGATAGATTTGAATGGAATAAAAGAAAGCAATCAAAAAAGCGTAAAATGTGCTCATAATTTAACACTTGAAAATCGGAAAACACTTATTATAAGTGGAGTAACAGATGTAGGCAATTTTGATGATAAGTCTATAACAGCTTCAACAGATGTGGGAGAGCTTGCTATTAAAGGGGAAAACTTGAATATAAAAAAATTGAGTTTGGAGTTAGGTGATTTGGAAGTAGAAGGGAAAGTCAGCTCTTTAAGTTATACAAATAAAAACTTTGGGGCATCTCAAGGATTTTTCTCTAAATTATTTAAGTAGGTGAAAGGCGTTTGCAGCAAACACTTACTGAACAAATTCTAATATTTTTATATTCTTGCTTACTTGGCATAACCCTTGGCTTACTTTATGACGCTTTTAGAATTATACGTATGATAATAAATTCAAAGAGTATAATGATATTTTTTCAAGACATACTATACTTTATAGTAAGCGGGATTGTAACCTTTATATTTATACTAGGTTTTAACAGTGG
>CAKUYF010000013.1 GCA_934702115.1 uncultured Eubacteriales bacterium
CCGTTACACAGACGAACATTTTTATCAAAAATAATAAATAATGTCTAAGCAGTTTGAAATAGGAAAAAGGGGCGAGGAATTCGTTTGTGAATATTTAAAAAATAAGGGTTATTTTATCGTTTGTACGAACTATCATAGTATTTATGGGGAAATAGATATAATTTCAAAAAATGACAAATATATTTTATTTGTAGAAGTAAAATCAAGAAGAGAATCTAGCTTTTATAAAGGAATTGAAGCTGTAAATAAGGGTAAAAGAATAAAAATAATAAAAACTGCATTTGAATATATTGCAAGTAACAATATTGATATGCAGCTTCGTTTTGACGTAGCTGAAGTTTCGCTGGATTCAAGCGGAACTCCTAAAAGGCTTTACTATTATAAAAATTGTTTTGGAGCTGATGAATGCGATGCGTTTTTTTGATCTGCATTGTGACACTCTTTATAAGATGGTAGCTGAAAAACAAGGAATTTATAAAAACGATTTTCATGTATCTTTATCTAAAGCGTCTGAGTATAATCCGTATATTGGATGTTTTGCGGTGTGGATACCTGATGAACTCAGGGGAAATGAAGCTTTTAAATTTTTAGAAAAATGTGTAAATAAATTATTTGCAGAAGAGAAAAAGTTAAAAGGCGAATTTGAAATTTGCAAGACAAGTAAAGATTTAGAAAACGTTTTAATTAAAGGGAAAAAAGGGGTGATCCTGACTCTTGAAGGTTCTGCGGCACTTATGGGAGACATTTCAAAAGTAAAATTTGTTCATGATATAGGAGTAAAAATTGTAACTCTAACGTGGAATGGCTCATGTGAAGCAGGAGATGGAGTAGGCGTATCCAATGCGCGGGGGCTGACTCAGTTTGGTAGAGAATTAGTCTCCGCACTTGAAAAAAGCGGTATTATAATAGACATTTCACATGCTAGTGAAAGGTTATTTTACGATGTATGCCATTTTTCAAGTAAGCCTTTTATTGCTACTCATTCAAATTCTAAATCTATCTGCAATCATAGACGTAATTTGTCAGACGACCAGTTTAAGATTATACGGGACTTAGGAGGAATAGTAGGAGTAACGTTTTGCGATTCTTTTTTAAAAGAAGCGGGTGATTCAAGCTTTGATGATATACTAAGGCATGTAGATTATTTCTTATCGCTTGATGGTAAAGATACAATTTGTATTGGGAGCGATTTTGACGGTTCAAATATTCCTAAAATGATGTACGGAATAGAATCAATGGAAGCTCTTTATGAATATTTTTTGAAGAAGAACTATAAGTCTGAAATTTTGGATAAGATATTTTTTGGAAATGCTTATAATTTTTTAAGTAACTTATTCTAGTAAGAAAGATTAAATATATAAATCAGAAAGGAGATTAAATGGGAGTTTATACCATATCAGACTTACATTTATCTTTAGATACAGGAAAGTCTATGGAAGTTTTTAATGGTTGGGAAGGATATGTAGACAGACTTAAAAATAACTGGAATTCTAAAATAACTGAAAATGATACAGTTGTAATAATAGGAGATATATCCTGGGCAATGAAGTTGGAAGAAGCGAAAAAGGATTTAGAATTTTTAAATAAACTTCCGGGGAAAAAGATATTACTAAAAGGGAATCATGACTTTTGGTGGAGTACCTCAAAAAAAGTGAATGATTTTTTAAGGGAGAATAATTTTTGCAGTATTTCTATTTTACACAATTCAGCGTATAAAGTGGAAAATTTATATATTTGTGGAACACGTGGATGGATGTGCAGAAGCGAAAGTGAAAAGGACAAAAAAATATTTAATCGCGAAGTTGAACGTTTAAAACGTTCGATTGAAATGGCTGAACTTGAAGATCCCGAAGGGATTCGTGTGTTTTTACATTATCCTCCTGTTTACGATAAAGATGAGTCTAAAGAAATTATGAATCTTTTAATTGAAAAAAATATAAAAAAGTGTTATTATGGACACATTCATGGTAATACAGCGTCGAAAAAAATTATAGAAGGTGATTATAAAGGAATAAGCTTTTCGTTGGTTTCGTGTGACTATATAAGCTTTTGCCCTGTTTTGGTTACATAATATTAAATACAATTGCTGAGGACTATAATTTTTTTGATCTAGCTATTTAGACTGCTCAAATTTTTAATATAAATGTGAATTAAATGAAAGGATGGCGTAATATAAATGAAGTTAAAATCGTCAAATAAAGTGGAAGTAAACCGTTATGAGTTGGAGATTGAAATAACTCCTGAGGAATTTTCTAAGGAAGTAGATAAAGTATTTAACAAGCAAAAAGGTAAAATAACTATACCCGGATTCAGAAAAGGTAAAGCTCCAAGAAAATTCATAGAGAAGTATTATGGAGAAGAAATATTTTATGAAGACGCTTTAAATAGTCTTTATCCTTATGCTGTAGAGAATGCGGTTAAAGAAGCAGGGCTTGAATTAGTTGAAGATCATATAGACTTTGAGCTTGTAAAAATGGGAAAAGAAGATGGCGTTATTTTTAAAGTAAAAGTAACTGTGATGCCGGAAGTAACTTTGGGAGACTACAAAGCTATCAAGATAGAAAAGAAAGCTTCCGAAGACGTTTCTGAAAAAGATTTAGAGGATGCTCTCGAAAAAGTCAGAGAAGATAACGCACGTCTTATAAGCGTAGAAAGCGGCTCAGTGGAAAAAGGGGATGTAGTTAATATAAACTTTGAAGGTTTTGTAGACTCAAAAGCTTTTCAAGGCGGTACTGCGGAGAATGTAGATTTAGAAATTGGTAAGAAGCAGTTTATTGATGGCTTCGAAGACCAAATTATAGGTCATAAAATAGGTGAAGAGTTTGAAATTAATGTTACCTTCCCTGAAGGATATCATGTTCCGGATTTAGCGGGTAAAGAAGCAGTATTCAAAATAAAGGTTAATAGAATTCAAAAGAAAGAATTACCTGTATTAGATGATGAGTTTGTAAAAGATATAAGTGAATTTGAAACTTTAGAAGAATATAAAAAAGATTTGAAAGAGAAGCAAATTCAAAGAAATAAGAAAAAAGCAGAAAATGAAGCAGAAGATGAAATGATAAATAAGTTTACAGAACTTGTAACAGCTGAAATTCCTGAAGCTTTGATTAAGAACAAATGTAGAAGTTTTCTAAAGGATTTTGAGTATAATCTTAGAGCTCAAGGTCTTAGTATTAAGGATTATATTCATTATACAGGTTCTAATGAGGATGCTTTACTTAACACCTATAGACCTCAAGCTTTAACCAGAGTAAAACTTGAGTTGGGACTTAAAAAATTAGCCGAAATAGAAAAAATCACTGTTACACCTGAGGAAATAGAAAAAGAATATGAAGTTGCTGCTAAGTCTTATGCTATGACAGCAAAACAACTCAAAAAGCTTATTCCTCAAGAGGATATTGAAAGAGAGCTTACTTACAGAAAATCTTTAGAATCTTTGAGAAAAGAAACTTTAAAAATTGAAGGTTAGATTAGTTAAAATTTTAAAAATCATTAATAACCAGATAACGGAAAGAGGTCTTTATAAATGAGTTTAGTGCCTTATGTGGTTGAGCAAACAGGTCGCGGCGAAAGGTCTTATGATATATTTTCAAGACTTTTAAATGACAGAATAGTAATTCTTAATGAGGAAGTAAATTCTAATAGTGCAGGATTAGTAGTAGCACAGCTGCTTTATTTAGAAGGGCAAGACGCTTCTAAGGATATAAATTTGTATATAAATAGTCCGGGAGGTTCCGTAACGGACGGAATGGCTATATATGATACAATGCAGTATATAAAATGTGATGTATCAACAATTTGCATGGGACTTGCGGCGAGCATGGGAGCATTTTTGCTTGCTGCAGGAGCTAAAGGAAAAAGATATTCACTCCCTCATAGTGATATAATGATTCACCAACCCAGCGGTGGGGCGAAAGGTCAAGCGACGGACATTAATATTCATGCTCAGCATATTCTAAAAACTAAAGATAAATTGAATAAGATTTTAGCCGAAAGAACTGGTCAATCTTATGAAACAATAGCAGCTGATACTGAAAGAGACAACTTTATGAGTGCCGATGAAGCTGTTAAGTATGGATTAATAGATAAGATTTTATATAAGAGATGATATAGTCTTTATTTTGGATTAAAATGAGGGTTTTTCCTTTATAATTACAAATTGAGTAAAAGTAATTCAAGAAATGAAAACTTTTATTAAAGAATTTATAGGAAAGCTCTCTATTTTTTTGTTAGAAATTTATTTTACTTTTTGTATGTGAGGAATCGGTGGTTTATTATGACTATAGATAACGGAAGTAATGACAGAACGCTTAGTTGTTCATTTTGCGGAAAACCCCAAGAAGAAGCAAATAAACTAGTAGCAGGTCCAGGAGTTTGTATTTGTGATGAATGTATTGATTTATGTGTAAGTATTCTGGACGAAGAAGTGATTGAATCTAAGGGCAAAAAAGAAATTCGCACATCTTCGGGTTCTTCTGAGTCTAAGACCAATAAGGAGGAAAAGGTTTTACCTAAGCCTCAAGAAATTAAAAAATATTTAGACGAATATGTTATTGGTCAAGACAGAGCAAAAGTTGCTCTTTCGGTAGCAGTATATAACCATTACAAACGTATATTTTTCGGAAATGAAGAAAACGATGTAGAGCTTAAAAAGAGCAATATACTTTTGCTTGGCCCTACAGGAGTTGGAAAGACGCTTTTAGCTCAGACTTTAGCTAGAATAATAGACGTTCCTTTTGCTATTGCAGACGCTACAACTCTTACTGAAGCAGGTTATGTTGGAGAGGACGTTGAAAATATTCTTTTAAGGCTTATCCAAGCGGCTAATTATGATATAGAAAAAGCAGAATGTGGTATAATTTACGTAGATGAAATAGATAAAATAGCACGGAAGTCTGAAAATGCTTCCATAACCAGAGACGTTAGCGGAGAAGGAGTGCAGCAAGCTCTACTGAAGATACTTGAAGGTACTACTTCAGCTGTTCCTCCTAAAGGAGGACGGAAGCATCCTCAACAAGAATTTATTCAGATAGACACATCCAATATTCTTTTTATCTGCGGTGGAGCATTTGAAGGAATAGAAAAAATAATAGAGAAAAGAGTAAGCACTTCTTCAATGGGGTTTGCTGCGGATGTTCGTACCAGAAAAGAGCTTGATTCTACTGATTGGATGAGTAAAGCAGTCCCTCAAGATTTTGTAAAATATGGCTTAATTCCAGAACTGGTGGGAAGGATGCCTGTTATAGCTTCTTTGCAGGGTCTTAATGAAGATGCTTTAGTAAAAATACTTGTAGAGCCTAAAAATTCTCTTATTAAACAGTACAAAAAATTATTTGCTCTTGATAAAGTTGACCTTGAATTTAAAGAATCAGCATTGAGGGCAGTGGCTAAAAAGGCCATAGAAAGAAATATTGGGGCCAGGGGCTTGCGCTCTATAATTGAAGAAACTTTACAGAAAGTAATGTTTGACGTTCCTTCAAATTACACTGTTGAAAAAGTTATTATTGATGAGGATGTTATTAATGGAAATAAAGAGCCCGAATTCTTATATAATGAGTTAAGAAATCCTGTTGTTATTTCTATTAATCCTGAGAAATTAAAGAGTAAGAAATCTTCAAAAAATATAGATGCTTCATAAAGGAAAGGAGATGATTTAAAATAGATAAGATACTTAAAGGGGAAGAAATAGTTCCTATAATTTCACTTCGTGGATTTGTTATGTTTCCGGATGTAGTATTACAATTTGAAATAGGCAAAAAAAGCTCTATGCTTGCAGTAGAAGAATCTATGAAAAGTAACCAATTAATATTGTTGATTACTCAAAAAGATCCTGGTGAGAAAAATGCAGGACCGGATGGGCTTTATTCATTTGGTGTTTTAGCTAAGGTTAAACAAATCTTAAAACAAACAGATAATACTTTAAAAGTATTGGTTGAAGGAATTTGCCGTGCACAAGCTACTGAATTTATTGAAGGAAAAAAGTTTTTAAAAGCTAAAATTTTGAGAATGGAATCTGAAGAACCAGATTTAGACTTAGTTCAAGAAGCGTTACTACGTAAGTCTAAAGAAGTATTTGAAGAGTATTTAGGGCTTTCTTCTAAAACGCCCAGCGACCTAATAGCAAGGCTTATAAATCAAAAAAGTATATCTAAGACTGCAGATTATATTTTATCAAATATGTCTTTGGAGTTTGAAAAAAAGCAAGCATTATTAGAAGAAGTAGATCCTGTTATTAGGCTTCAAAAGGTTGTACTGGCTTTAGTTAGAGAAATTGAAATTTTAAAATGTGAATATGAGCTTGGTTTAAAAATTAAGGAAAACATTGATAAAAGTCAAAAAGAATATTTTTTAAGAGAACAGATGAAAACAATCTCTCAAGAATTAGGGGAAGAATCTGATCCGCTGAGTGAAGCAGAAGAGTACATGGAAAAGCTTGAAAAACTTAATTTACCTCAAGCTACCTTTGAAAAATTAAAAAAAGAATGTGATAACTTTTCTAAAATTCCCTTGTCTTCACCGGATTCTCAGGTTCAAAGGAGCTACTTGGACTTATGTTTTTCACTTCCTTGGAACTGTGCTAGCAAAGATATTATAGATATAAATAAGGCTAAAAAAGTTTTAGATAAAAACCATTTTGGGCTTAAAGATGTTAAAAACAGAATATTAGAATTTTTAGCGGTAAAAAAACTGGCTCCGGATATAAAAGGACAAATAATATGTTTAGCAGGCCCTCCGGGTGTAGGAAAGACTTCTATAGTTAAATCGCTTGCTAAAGCTATGGGCAAAAAATACGTGAGAATTTCTTTGGGTGGAGTAAATGACGAAAGCGAAATAAGAGGACATAGAAAAACTTACGTAGGAGCAATGCCGGGAAGAATTATTTCTGCTATTAGCCAAGCTAAGACAAATAACCCATTAATACTCTTAGATGAGATAGACAAGCTTTCTAAAGACTACAAAGGTGATCCTGCATCGGCACTGTTGGAAGTATTAGACCCGGAGCAAAATTTTGAGTTTCATGATAGATATTTAGGCGTACCTTTTGATCTTAGTCAGGTTATGTTTATAGTAACTGCTAATAACACAAGTTTAATACCGGGTCCACTATATGATAGGATGGAAATTATTGATTTATGCAGTTATACTTTAGAAGAGAAATTTAATATAGCTTCAAAGCATTTAATTACTAAGCAGCTCAAGCGTCATGGACTGAATAAGCGGAATTTCAGTATAAGTGATGAAGCTTTAAAATTACTGATAGAATGCTATACGAAAGAAGCCGGAGTAAGAGAACTTGAAAGAAAGATAGCTACTTTAATGCGTAAGACTGCCAAAGGTATTGTTTCGGGTACTTCTAAATCAATGAAAGTAGATGTTAATAACCTTAAAGCGGTATTAGGGCCGGAAAAATATAAAAAAGAAAAGCTTAATTTAGAAAATCAAATAGGATTAGTTAAAGGATTAGCATGGACTTCCGTAGGGGGAGAATGTATGCCGATAGAGGTAGCTCTTATGAAAGGTAAGGGAAAGCTTCAAATTACAGGATCTTTAGGAGACGTGATGAAAGAATCTGCACAGATTGCGTTAAGTTATATAAGGAGCAATTCTAAGCAGCTAGGAATTAATGAAGATTTTTATAAAAATCTTGATATTCACATTCATGCACCTGAAGGAGCAGTGCCAAAGGACGGACCTTCCGCAGGAGTTACAATGACTACTGCTTTGGTATCAGCTCTAAGTCAAACTCCGGTGTATGCAGACGTAGCTATGACAGGGGAAGTAACATTGAAAGGGAAAGTGCTTCCTATTGGTGGACTTAAAGAAAAAACTATGGCTGCTTATAAAGAGGGAATCAAAACTGTGATTATTCCTTCTGAGAATGAAAATGATTTAGAAAAAATAGATGATATTGTAAAAACATCTGTAAACTTCGTTATGGCAGATAATGTTGAAACGGTACTCAAGCATGCACTTGTAAAAGAAGATTAAATTAAAGCTTAGCTTGCAATAAGGATGAAAGTTAAATGATAAATTTCAATAGTTCTGATTTTTTAAAATCCGTTGGTGATTTAAAACAATTGGAAAAGGATAATGTATCAGAAGTAGTTTTTTCAGGAAAATCGAATGTAGGGAAGTCTTCACTTATTAATAAGCTTTTAAATAGAAAATCCTTAGCTCGGACAAGTACAAAACCCGGTAAAACAGTTAACCTCAATCTATATAAGGTAGATAAAATAAGATTTTTGGATTTAACCGGTTATGGTTATGCTAAAGTATCGTTTTCAGAAAAAAAAAGGTGGTCTAAACTTGTAGAAGGATATTTTTCGGAGAGTAAAAATATATCACTTGTAATTCAAATAATTGATATGAGACATCCTCCGTCTGCTTTGGATATTCAAATGATGGATTATTTATACGAAAATGATTTTCCTTTTATTATAGTGGCGTCTAAAAGCGATAAATTAAGGAAAACTATGCGGATTGAACGAGAAAATTTGATGAGTGAAGAGCTTAAAAAATATAAAGGAATTGAAAAAATAATATTTTCCGCTCTGAGCGGTGAAGGTACAGATAAGCTTAAAGAAATTATATGTAAGTACTGCAACGCTTAAAAGGAGTAAATAAGCTATGTGTGAAAATTTAGAAAAAAATTATGATCCTAAAAAGACTGAAGAAAAGATATATAAGTTTTGGGAAAAAAATGAATGTTTCAAGCCATCTGTAGATGAAAACAAAGAAACTTACACTATTGTTATGCCCCCTCCTAACGTAACTGGTAATTTACATATGGGACATGCTTTGGATCAAACTATGCAAGATATAATGATTAGGTTTAAAAGGATGCAGGGATTTTCTACTCTTTGGGTTCCCGGCACGGATCATGCAGCTATTGCAACCGAAGCTAAGCTTATGGAGCAAATGAGATCTGAGGGAATATCCAAAGAAGATTTAGGAAGAGAAGCTTTTTTAAAACGGGCTTGGAAATGGAAAGAAAAGTATGGAAATAACATAACCAAACAGCTTAGAAAGTTAGGAGTTTCTTGTGACTGGACTAAAGAACGCTTTACAATGGATGAAGGTTGCAGTGAAGCGGTAAAAGAATTTTTTATAAATCTTTATAATAAGGGTTTAATATACCGCGGTAAAAAAATCATAAATTGGTGCCCTAAATGTTTAACTTCTATTTCTGATTCTGAAGTGAATTTTGAAGAAATAAAGGGTCATTTTTGGTATGTTAGATATAAATTAGTAAATGAAGACAGCTATGTAACAGTAGCGACAACTCGTCCGGAAACCATGTTTGGAGATGTAGCTCTTGCTGTAAATCCTAATGATGATCGTTACAAAGACTTGATAGGTAGGAAAGTTACTGTCCCTGTTGTGGGAAGAGAGATTCCTATAGTTGGGGATGATTATGTAGACATGGAATTAGGCACGGGCGTTCTTAAAATTACTCCTGCTCATGATCCTAACGATTTCGAGGTAGGATTAAGACATAGTCTTCCGGTAATAGAAGTTATGAACGAAAATGGCTGTATGAATGAATTAAGTGGAAGCTATTGTGGGCTAGATAGAAATGAAGCCAGGAAGAAAATTGTAAATAGACTTAAGGAAGAAGGATATATTTCCAAAGTAGAAGAGATAAGCCATAGTGTAGGTGTATGCTATAGATGTTCAACAGTTGTTGAGCCAAGGCTGTCTACTCAATGGTTTGTTAAGATGAAAACGCTTGCGGAGAAGGCATTAAAATGCGTAAAAGATGGAGATATTGAATTTGTACCAAATAGGTTTAGCAAAATTTACTATCATTGGATGGAAAATATTAAGGACTGGTGCATTTCAAGACAGTTATGGTGGGGTCATAGAATTCCTGTATGGTACTGCAAAGACTGTAATGAAGTAATTGTATCTAAAGATGATGTAAAAGAGTGCAAAAAATGTTCTTCCAAGAATCTTATAAGAGAAGAAGATACTTTAGATACATGGTTTTCGTCCGGCTTATGGCCTTTTTCGGTTTTAGGTTGGCCTCGGGATACTGAAGATTTAAGACGGTTTTTCCCGACAGATCTTCTTATAACTGGCTATGATATAATATTCTTTTGGGTTGCTAAAATGATATTCTCTTCTTTGGAAATGACTGATAAGCCACCTTTCAAGCAAGTTTTAATTCATGGACTTGTAAGAGATTCTCAAGGTAGAAAAATGTCAAAATCCTTAGGAAACGGTATAGATCCTCTGGAAATAATTGAAAAATATGGTGCAGATGCTTTAAGATTTTCGCTGATTTTAGGAAGTAGTCCGGGAAATGATTTAAGATTTTATAGTGAAAAAGTTGAAGCTAGTAGAAACTTTGCGAATAAAATATGGAATGCAGCCAGATTTATTCATATGAAGCTTTCAGAGACAGAAACCGATACATCCTGTTTTAAAGAGGACGAACTCGATAGTATAGATAAATGGATTTTAAGCAGATTAAATAGAGTAATAGAGCAAGTTACTTTAGATATTGAAAAGCTGGATTTAGGCTTAGCAGCACAGAAAATTTATGATTTTGTTTGGGATGAATTTTGCGATTGGTATATAGAATTTTCTAAAATTTCAGATAGGAATACTATGCTATTATATGTGTTTAATAACATATTAAAGATGATTCATCCATTCATGCCTTTTATAACTGAAAAAATATGGCAGTCTTTTAATCATCAAGGGGAGCCTTTAATGACTTCAGAGTTTTCGAAGTCTAATTCTAAGTATTTAGATCAAAATGCAGAAAAAGAAATTGAAGTATTAATGTCAACAGTAAAGACTGTTCGTAACTTGAGAAGAGAAATGAATATTTCTCAGGGGAAAAAAGCAACAATCAACCTTGAATCTACAAGTTCAAGTATTACGAAAATTTTAAATAAATATAAAAATGAATTATGTAAGCTTTCGTATACAAAAGAATTGAATATTGCTGACAAATTTGATAGTGCCGGTTGTGCAACTGCCGTTAATGAATATGCTAAGATATATATGCCTCTGGAAGAGCTTATAGATAAAAAATCCGAGCTGGCTAAGTTAAAAAAGGAACTTGAAATTTCTGAGAATCAACTGGAACAAGCGAATAAAAGATTGAGTAATAAAGAATTTCTCTCCAGAGCCCCTAAGCATGTAGTTGACGGAGCGAGAGAAGTAGTTAAAAAGTTAGAAGATAAAATTTCTAAGTTAAATAAAAGTATAATGGATTTTAAATTATAAAGTTATTTAAAATATAGCTAAACGTAGTAAAGTCTTTGTTCAACTACTGAATAAAGGCTTTTTTGTATTTAAAACATATAATTTATTGTGAAAATATAGTGTTAAAATTTATAACAATAAAAATTAAAATAATGTTATAATTAAATTATAATAAAATATAGAGGTAAACCAAATGAAAAAGATTTTTTCTTTAGTACTAAGTGGAATGATAGTTTTCTCAAGCTTTTTAAAAGCAAATGCTGCAGGAATTGATAAGGAAGAAACTTTATCAGACGGTACAAAAATAATTTACGTCTCATCAGAAAAAATACCTGACAAGTTAAAAGAATTTGAGCAACAAGCGCGTGAGATTTATGAAATGAGATATTCCACTAACAAAAATTTAGCAATCAAAGGAATAGCGTTAAGTACTGCGATAGCAGGAATTTATGCTTTAAATAAATTTGGAAGCGGTTCTGCTATTTCAGTGGTTGGTCAACTGGCTTTGGCATTGGCAGGCTTAGCAGGATTCTTTTATCCGGATTACAGAGATTGTCAATTAGGAAGAAAACTAGGATGCGGAGGGTGCGATGACAGAGAGGGTTATGATTTTGCTTTCGATGGCACAGCTTATGGATTTGGTAAAAAGGTGTACGGAATAAATGATATTTTGATTGGGATGAATACCTATTCAAGTACCTATAAAATCCATAATGATGCAGATGGATACTTTAGGTATGGAATAGCTATTGTATTGAGACCGTATGAAAAAGAAACTGGAGACACATGCGAAAGTTTTAGCGGTATGTATAATCAAGATGAGATGTTAAACGACAACAACACAAAAGGACGAAAAAAAAGCGTTCGAGCTATATTAATAGACAAAATTAATGAAGGAAAATAGCGAACTCTTAAATGCATTTATTATAAACTATTGAAATTTATTTTATAAGGAGAACAAATTGAAAAAGATATTTACATTTTTTATAACACTAATATTTATATTTGGTAGCGAAATACCAACTTTTGCAAGTCCGAAAGGCGATCCTTTAGATGAACATGAAAATTACCTTGTAATGCTTAGAGATCATTTTGAAAAACGTGAACGAAATAAACAAGATCCTGAAGCACCTTGCTTGTGGGAAAAATACCCCAACTATGTGATGTTTTGCGATGATTACAGGACAGTAAGGGTATATAATATACCTTTATTATTAAAAGAAGACAGAAATGACGGCTTTCTGAGAGCGTTTGCAAAATTATTGGTAGAAGCTAGAGAAGAAGCAGTTAAATCAGAAAAAATCGCTAAAGCTACAGGAAAGATTGCAGCAAAAATATTTATAGAGAATTTAAATAAAAACTTAAAAGGTAATGATGATATTAAAAAAATAGCAGAGTTTTTAGGTACAAATGAAAGTACGGCAATAGAAAGCTTTATATGCTCCTTGGGAATGGCGGCAACAAGTAAACTACTAGGGATAGGCATAGCTGCATCTTGTGCGTTTGATATACTGAATGAATTGTTTGACTTAGTTCAGTTTACTCCGGGCTTAGGATTGTCAATATTTGTAGTGCATAATCTGTTAAACGTAGTAAGAATATGGTCTACACGTTCGCAATTTTATTACGAGAAAGTGGCTAATTATGCCACAATTCTAAATGACGTTTATAGAATGATTATTACAAATCCAAAAGATGTTATGAAAAGTAATGTATTAGTAACTGCAGTGGATGAAAGAAATTTTTATTCTGTATTTATTTGGAATTCAGCTATTGGCAGGAGAAATGACGGAGCTTGGTGCGATTTTGAATATATTGGAGGATTGAAATGTGCGCCCAGAGCTAGAGATTGCAAAGATAAAAATTTAATTACGCTTTATTCGCAAATTTACGGATATTTGATGACTAAAAGTGATTTGAATTTAGAAAATCTAAAAGATTTTTATAAATATGGTAGAATATCTCATATAGAGTTTCCGATAACAGAAAAGAAAAAACCTAGGGTTAAAAT